>CAJOLM010000014.1 GCA_905235355.1 uncultured Elusimicrobiales bacterium | reverse complement strand
TTATTCTTTTTTATTTCTTTTCCTTCTTGTCGTCATCCCGGCTGGGCGGCCCGCAGGGTATCCGGGATCCAGTCTGTTTAATCAAGAAGTCTTGCCCTTTTTTCATAAAAAGACTCCTTGATTGAAAATAGAGTACCTCTATATTTTGTTTTTTTTTTTTGATTTGTCAAGCTTTTTCTAGACTCAATTTTTAGCAACAAAAATCCCGTTCCAAACCGCGTCGCGCCGTCAAGCGAAAAAGGCGGCGTTTGACAAGTGCCACCGTATAGAAGTCTTTCAGAAGTGTAAATTTTCTACATTTGCATAAATATGCTACAATAGCAAAAAAGAAGGAAAGTAATATAATTTAAAGATTATTGGTTGAAGTGCGGGATCGGCCCGCACCGAGCAACGGAAAACTAGGTGTTTTCCCGCGCAAGTTTGAGGTCAACGAATAGTCGTCCTGTCTTGCCCGTTTCTTTTATTGAGAATTGGGTAGGCGGCGATTATTTGTTAAAGGTCACCTCAAACTGCTTTTAACAGAGTCGCCGTTTTTTATTGGCAAAATCTGAAAATAAAGACAGGAGGTTGTATTATGACACTTAGTAAACCACGCGGGTTTACGCTAATAGAATTACTGGTCGTTGTCCTTATTATTGGTATACTGGCTGCCATCGCGCTGCCACAATACCACGCTGCAGTTGCAAAAGCCCGTTATAGCGAACTAATGCCTTTAGTTGACTATGTAAAAACGGAACAAGAAATATATTTTCTATCTAACGGGAACTATGCAAGCGACTGTTCTGTTTTAAATGTGGATATCCCAGGATTTGAATTGGATAGCAATAACTATCTTAAAAACACAAATAAAAATTATGAGATAATTTGTGCACAAGGCCGATATTCTAGCCGCGTTGCTGGCAGAATGTTAGACAGCAATGGTTCTCCTTTGCTTAGCGTGGAGCGTTTTTTTAATGAAGCAATCGGTGATAATAATACAAAAGTAACCGGTGCGCCAATTGATTGTTGGGCGGGAAGTGATCCTGTTTACCAAAAAATATGCAAAAGTTACTGCAACAGAATCTCTTGGGAGGTCTTAAATACTACTACCGGGGAAGGTTGGTGTGGCTGGTAAAGTTGTTATAAACCCTATCATTTAGCAACAAAAATCCCGCTCCAAACAGCGGAGCGGGATAAAGTTTTGGTACACAAACGCTTAACGTTTGGAGAATTGGAAGCGTTTGCGGGCACCCGGTTGACCCGGTTTCTTTCTTTCCACCATACGCGGATCGCGGGTTAAGAAGCCAGCTTTCTTGACGGCTTTTTTCAGGTCTTCGCTGATTTGGGCCACAGAGCGGGCAATCGCGTGGCGCAAAGCGCCCGCTTGGGAAGAAATACCGCCACCCTGCACTTTGGCAGTGACGTCATATTCCTTTTCTAAATTGGTGATTACCAACGGAGCTTTTACCGTGGCTTGCAATTTAGCCTGGCCTTTGAAATAATCGGCTAAGGCTTTGGCATTGACGGTAATGTTCCCGGTGCCTTTTACTAATTTAGCTTGCGCCACAGAAGTTTTGCGGCGGCCGGTTTTGATTTCTTTGGTATTGTTCATAGAAATTTATCCCTCTTATTTGGCAAATCTGCCGGCAAATTCATGTTCCTCGCCTTTGTAGGCGCGCAAGCGTTTCATGCGCGGCGCACGCAAGCGGTTGACGTCTAACATACGTTTGACGGCCAGCTCTAATACCTTGGTGGAATCCTTTTCAAACTGGCGTTTGAGCGGGGTTTCTTTGGCACCTTTGGCATAACCGGAGTGGGAGAAATATACTTTCTCTGTCATTTTGTTACCGGTTACTTTGATTTGGTCGGTATTGGTTACGACAACAAAATCACCGCAATCCATATGAGGGGTATAGGTTCTTTTGTGTTTACCCATCAGCAGCACGGCTACGCGGGTAGCCAAGCGGCCCAGGGTCTGACCCGCGGCATCAATGTGATGCCATTTGCGGGTGGTTTCCACTTCCTTGACGGAAGGCAAAAAAGTTTTCGTCATAATTTTAATTCTACCTTTTGTTATTAAAGCGCAGCGGAGTGGTGGCCGCCGCATATTAATGACTCGTGGTTTCCTAGATATTATAGCAAATTTAATGGGAGAATTTTGGATTTTCTGGGGTGCATGCGCTAAAATTCCTACTCCATACTAGCATTTTCTATGCTACAATACAAGAAACTTAGCCGCACAAGGAGGCTATATGAACAAAAAGATAATTCTTTATTTAGTATTAGCTGTTGTGCTCGCGCTGGCGTTTGTTTATGTGAAACAGGCAGTGTTTGAGCATGAAGAAACCACGCCGGAACTGCAAGAGGTGAAAGAACCTTTGCACCACATGGAAACTATCAAAAAAGCACTGACACATTTTATGAGAGGTAGAAAAAAGTTGCCTACTACGGATATTTTATTAGAAGAAATAGTCAAGCTCAGCGATATGGACTTATCCAACGGAGCGTGGGATGATTTAGGGGTATATACCACACCGAATTTTATATATATGGGCGGATGTTATAGCCAGTGGTGTTATGCAGAAGCAGACCGCAAGGACAATTCCTACACGCTGCTTCTCCGGCACGATGGAAAAAGGTGGCAAGTGAAAGCGTGCGCCACGCAAGGCACTGAGCTGGGCCGCCGGGTATGCGAGCATTTGAAACTGCATGGTTGGGCATACCTGGAAGGCGAAATGTAAGGTGCGGTGTAAGTTACATTTGCTATAATACAAAGACAATTTGAACTGTTTTTGGAACCGTGTGCAGAACACGGGGCATTGCGCAAGCAATCCAGAGAGACTCCAAAAACAGCCGCTATCAAGCACAAGACAGACGGACTAATTACCCGGCTGTTTTGTGCTGAATGTTTGCCGCGCTTGCGCGGCAAACTACGGCTGTTTACAATGGGGCAGTCTCTCTGGCTCAGCGTAAGCAGCCGTTTTTTGCATACATTTTCCAAAGGCAGAAGGAGAATGTTATGCAGAACAACAAAAATGTAAATAAAGATATAAATAAGAACCATTCCCGAAGCGGCGGTCCGCAGGACTCGGGAATCTTCAACGCATGTCGTGGCCGTATTGGACTACAACAGCGAAGCGTGGAAGATCCCCGATTACAAATTTCGGGGATGGTTCCTTTGTTTGATAACAGCAAACGCGCGTTTACGCTTATTGAACTACTTGTCGTGGTCCTTATTATCGGTATACTCGCCGCGATTGCATTGCCGCAATACCAAAAAGCAGTAGCTAAAAGCCGTTTTACACAATTAAAAATACTCGCCATGAGTTTAGCTGAAGCAGAAGAAATCTATTATTTGGCAAACGGACAATATACGGATAAATTAGCAGATTTAGACATACAACTTCCTGCAGGACAATTAAAGACCAGCACTGATTCTCACTATGATTATAACTGGGGATTTTGTTACGTACAAAAAGGAAATAACGGAAATAATGCTTTAACTGCTTGTAATAATTCAGCATTAAATATAGAATATCAACACCGTTTGCTGCACATTACCACGGACCCTGATACTTCTATTTGTATCGCTTTCGGTTCAGATAAAAATGCTATGAATAATCAAATTTGTAAATCAGAGACAGGCGGCACTTCTAGCACAAACGGACAATATTATATTTGGAAATACTAAAAATTTTCCGCAAATAATTTCTTAATATCTTCTAGAGTTTCCAGCCGCACAAATTGGGCGCGGAAATCCGCCGCGCCCGGGAAATCGCGCAGCCAGTAACCGGCAGTTTTTTTGCTGCGGCCTACGCCGATACGCTCGCCGTAATGCGCCACGTTTTCTTCAATTAAATTTAGGTAAATTTCCGCGCGCCGTTTGGTATCAAGCGGTGTGATTTTCTCTCCGGCCAGGCCGCGTGCAATATCGCGGAAAACATAGGGGTTGCCCACCGCTGCGCGCCCGATAAGTAGCCCCGCGCATCCGGTTTCAAAAAATTTCTTTGCCATGTCCGCGCTGTCAATGCCGCCATTACCAAACACCGGAATTTTAACTGCCGCGCACACGCGGGCGAGCGCGTCTAAATTGGGCGCACCCGTGTGCATATCTTCAGCGGCACGCGCGTGCATCATAACAGCGGCTGCGCCTTCACTTTCCGCCACGCGCGCCAGCTCCGGCCCTAAAATCGTACCGCGTGTTAACGCAATACGCGTCTTAAGCGTGACAGGCACTTTAACCGCTTTTACCGCCGCTGCCACCAAATGGCCCAAATGCACCGGATCTTTCATCAGCACGCAGCCGGCACCTGCTTTATTAATTTTTTTAACCGGGCAGCCCGCATTAATATCAATTATATCTGCCCCGCGTGCTTCGGCGGCGCGGGCCGCTTCGGCAATCGTGGCTTCGTCCGAGCCGAAAATTTGCATAGACACCGGTTTTTCCCGCTCGCTTATGCCCAGCATACGCGTGCTGCGCGCATTGCCATAATGCACGGCATGGGCAGAAACCATTTCCGCACATACCACGCCCGCGCCGCCGCGCAAACACAAAGCACGAAACGGCCCATCGGTTACACCTGCCATGGGTGCAAGCCACAAATTATTGGGAGCTAAAAAAGAACCTACTAGAACAGGAGCAACATCTGCCATCATGGTTGCGCACTCCAGCGGCCGCCTTGCGGAGCCGCATTTACTTTGGTGCTTGTTAAACACAAACGCAGCACTGTGCGCATTTCTACTTGGGTGTTTTTAAATTCTAGCGAATCAATAAATGCATCATGCCCTGCGCCGCCCGCTAACATATGGTCTGTAATAGCTACCCGGTAAGTACCGCGCAGCTGCAGCGGTTTGTTGTTTACGAGCACAGATAAAACCCGTCGTCCGGCGGGCAGTGCCGGATTATAGCGCACTTGCAGCCCGGCTATTTGTGCAAAATTATCTATTACGGAAAGCTCTGCTTCTAATGCGTGCAGCAACGCGTCGCCGCGCATAGTCAGCAGCGTAACATGGTCTGCATACGGATAGACTTTGTATAAATCATATTGTGTGACTTGTCCTTTAGGTAGCACATCACGCAGCGCAGCCGAATTGACAATAGCCGCATCTGCCTTGGCCCATTTGCGCAGACAATCTGCCGCCCAATCACCCAGGGAAGACTCCGCGTTTAAATTTCCGGTTAATTTTTTTTCGGAGCGACCAATCTGATGGTTCATCGGTGCTTGCACGGCCCGGCGCACATTTTCTATCTGCGCTAGCACATCTGTATTTTCTCCATAATCCCGCCGATATAAAGCCATGTCTTGAAACTGCGCATCTGTTAGTTCGCCGTTTTTATTAAAAAATAATTTTACTTGTCCAACGCCGTCCAAACGTGCCCCCGGATAAACGAGCAGTGTCTTGCCCTGACGGGTTACTTCGGCTGCTTCGCGGTCCAGATTAGATATCAAAATTACGTCTATTCCTTCCACTTCTTCTGCCAGTTCTGCTTCGGTAATACTGTAGTCGTCACCAGATGTATTTAGCGCGGTGAGTGCCACAATCACTTGCGCGCCTTGGTCACGCAGCTGCTGCACCGCCTGACGCGCCGCTTCTATTTCAGGATAAATGCTAATCGCATCCATGCGTTGTTTATTAGCAAGGGCCAGCGGGCTAATTAGCCCTATCACACCTATTTTATAGCCGCCCACTTCTTGCAACAAATACGGCTTGGCTCCGGCGGGCAATTTGCCATTATTCAGCGTCACATTAGATAAAACAAACGGCGCGGGCGAGGTTTTAATTATCTTACTCAGCGAATCCCACCCGTACGCTAAATCTTGTTCGGTAAACAAACGCCCCGCATAAGGGAGTGCCGCTGCAGCGGAGTTAAAATAGGCTCCTTGCGTAAGCGTACCTTCCGGCGTTTGGGCGAACCAGTTTCCGCCGTCTAGCAATAAAAAGGGAGTCGTTTGTTTATCCAAAAACGCTTTTAAAACAGAAAGCCCGCCTGTTACTTCATTACTGTACTGCGGCTCCGGGCGCGCCCAAAAAACACCTTCAATATCTGCCGTAAAAAACAGATTGACCGAAGGCTGTTCTGGGTGTTTGCACGCACTCAAAAACGCCAGTATAGTTAGCGTAATCAGACAGACAATTTTTTTCATTTATACTCAACAATACGCCCGGTGGTGGGGGCCGTCAGCGGAGAATATTTTTTCACGCCTTCTTCCAGCAAAGTGCCCATGCCTTTGTCACCCACTTTTTCTTTGGGCGTGTCTTTTATGCGCAGGAAAGGCCAGCCTTCCATATTACCCGTGATGACATAGTCGTTGGTACCAAAGATAAATGTGTCGGTATCTTGCACCTCTTTGCCGTCTACAAACAATTTCAAATCTTTAACTTTTCCTTTATGATTGCGGTAGGTAATAGTCATACCGGAGTAGGTATACAAGCTGCGCGGCAGCAAGGTATGTTCTACCAAAAATTTCAGGAATTTTCCGTCCACCGTAAAGCGCACTACTTTATTGTCAAAGGGATTAATATCCACCAAGTCATGACGGGTGATTTTTCCTTTTTCTAAGTCCACGCGCGAGGCCCCGTTGTTGTGCGCAAAAATTTGCGTGCCGGTATATTCGCGCCCTAAATCAGCGATGAAAATATTAAGCGGACCGTCCTTGTGCTGCGGGTTTTCCGGCACGAGCGTTAATTTTTCAGACGCGTAACCAATTTCTTCCCCGAGCCCCGGTTCCATCAGTGAGAGCGCATATTCTTTGACTTCTTTATCCTCGCCCACTTGCGCAATATTGAGCGCAATCAGCTCTGACTTGGCAGAGACAAATTTGCCTGTTTGGTCGTCTGTTTCCACGGTTACTTTGCTGACGTTTTGCAAGTAGCAGCCGCTTTCAGTAAACAGCGTGTCTTTGATAATTTCATTTTGGATAATTTTGTGTGCGTGTCCGCCAAACACCAGGTTTACGCGCCCCTTAAATTTCTGCGCAATTTGTTTGACGTACGGCTTCATGCCGTGCTTGTCATCTTGCAAAGAATCATGCACAATAACCGCCACCACATTGGGGTGCTGGGCTTCCACTTCCGGCAGCACTTTTTTAAGTGCTTTAAGCGGCTTAATAAATTTATACTGCTTGGTGGCGCGCGTCGGATGTGCATTGGCCAGGCCAATCACAGCAATTTTAACGCCGTCCACATCAAAAATTTCATAGGGCTTTACATTAGGCGGCAACTTGCCGGTTTTGGCGTCTACAAAGTTAGCAGCTAAAACAGGGAACTCCATGGCTTTAAGCATAGGCTCCACGCCGGCATCATAGAAGTCAAATTCATGATTGCCGATGGTAGAGGCTTGATAGCCCAGCTTGTTCATCAGTTGCACGCTTTTGATACCCTTGGAATTTTTAGCTTCAGCAGTACCGTTTGAAAAATCGCCCGAGTCTAACAGCAAATACGGCTGCGGTCCGTTCTTAAGCACGTTTGCCAGCGCGGCAAATCCGCCGCGGTTATCTTTGGGATAATAGAATCCGTGTGTGTCGCTGGTATGGTAAATCGTCGTGGTTTTAGCAAACAATCCCGCAACAGAAAACAGCAAAACAAGAACGAGCAACAGTTTTTTCATAATTTCTCCAGGGGTAAATAATGTAAGGTCCGGCATTTCTATTCTAATAAAAACCGGGCGTGCCATACAAGCACGCCCGGTCAAAACAAATAGCTTATTTTGCAAAGCGGGAGAAAGGCGAAATCTTGCGCAGGTTTTCTATAATCCCCGGTAAGACTTCCAACACTTTGTCCACTTCTTCCTGGGTGGTGCTTTCCGATAAAGAAAACCGCACCGAGCCATGGGCGAATTTAAAATCCACCCCCATTGCGCGCAATACGTGCGACGGCTCCAAGGAGCCGGACGTACACGCAGAGCCGGACGAGGCACAAATGCCATATTCGTTTAAGTGCATTAAAATCGCTTCCCCTTCCACATAGCCAAAGCTGATGTTGACGGTATTGGGAACGCGGTGTTCGGGGTCGCCGTTTAATTTACTATCCGGGATAGCTTTTAAAAGTCCTTCTTGCAAGCGGTCACGCAGCGCAGCCATTTTGGATAAAGCCGAACCGGACGCACGCTTTTGTGCCAGCTCCGCTGCTTTGCCTAACGCCACGATATACGGCACATTTTCCGTACCGCCGCGGCGGGTACGTTCCTGATGTCCGCCCATTAAATACCCGGTAAAGCGCGTGGCGCGTTTGACATACAGTGCGCCCACGCCTTTGGGTGCATTAAATTTATGGCCGGATAAAGAAAGCATATCAATTGGCAAGGATTTCACATCTAGCGGCATTTTGCCAATGACTTGCACCGCGTCCGTGTGAAACAGCGCGCCGTGCGCTTTGGCAAGTGCGGCAATTTCCGGGATAGGGAAAAGAGTGCCTGTTTCGCTGTTGGCCCACATGACAGACACGAGCGCGGTATTGTCATCCAGCGCGGCTTTATACTGCTCCATATTAAAGCGGCCCTGCGCGTCCACCCCGATATAATCTACTTTGTAGCCTTGCGTTTCTAAATATTGATAGGGGTGCATAATAGCCGGGTGTTCCACCGCAGAAGTAATGATGTGCTTTTTCTGTGGGAAGCTGCGCACGGCGGAAAAAATAGCGGTGTTATCACTTTCGGTGGCGCAAGAGGTAAAAATAATTTCATCTGCGTGCGCCGCGCCGATTAAACCGGCCACCTGCTCCCGCGCTTTTTCCATGGCGCGGTGGGACTCTGCTGCCAACGGATACATAGAAGATGCGTTGCCGTATTTTTCCATAAAGTACGGCTGCATGGCTTCAAACACTTCGGGCAGCACCGGGGTGGTGGCGTTATTATCTAAATAAATCAGCTTCATATTAAGCCTTTTCTACTGTAATAGCCGGGTCAATTTTTTCTTTCAGTACGCGCTCAATAAATCCTTTCAGCGTGGCATCAGCAGCCAAACAACCGCTGCACATACCCACTAAACGCACCTTGACATTTAAGCCGTTAACGTCCACCAGTTCTACCGAACCGCCGTCCATATTAAGCTGCGGGCGGACGTCCTCTTCCAGCACTTGTTCAAGGCGTTTAATTTTTTCCACAATGGTTAAATCAGCAAATTTCTTGTCGGCGTTTTGCTCTGTAGCGGGCACCGCGCAAGAATTTACTTTGTCTAAAATCTTTTGGATTTCGCCTTTACACTTGCCGCACGCACCGCCGGCCTTGGTGTAAAAAGTCACTTCCTCTACGCTGGTTAAATGATTGGTGCGGATCGCTTTGATGATAGCTTCTTCAGACACATTAAAACAATGGCACACAATTTTTTCCGCTTCCTGCTCAAACACGACCGGCTTGCCGCCTTGGCGGTAGCTTTGCACGGCCGCTTCCAACGCTTCCATGCCCATGACAGAGCAGTGCATTTTTTCAGCAGGCAAAGAGCCCAGCTCATCTGCGATATCCTGGTTGGTAATTTTGGCAGCGTCCGAAAGGGTTTTGCCTTTAATCATTTCGGTCAGTACTGACGAGGACGCAATTGCGCTCGCGCAGCCGAAGGTTTCAAATTTGGCATCTTCAATGACTTCTGTTTCTTTATTGATTTTTAAAGTTAATTTCAGCGCGTCGCCGCACACTAAACTGCCCACTTGCCCGGTGGCGTCTGCATTTTCAACGGCCCCCACATTGCGCGGGTGGCGGAAATGGTCCATGACTTTATCTGTATAATCCCACATACTAAACTCCTTTTTCTTATATATATTATACCATTTTGCGTCTGATGCTTTTTTCCTGGCAAGCAGTTATTTTATAGTAGAACTGCCATCACGAAGGAAATATGGGCGGGCAATAGCTAATTTTGCTAAAATGATTTTACTATGCAGTTTAAGAAAATCATTTTGGTTTGCAATCCCCTGCAACCCCGCGCCGCCGAAGTGGCACGCGGGCTGGCGGATTTTTTGCAAACGCAAAAATGCGCGTGTAGCATTGTGTCTGATTACCGCCAAGTAAATGCAAAAAACATAGCGGACCTGTGCATTAGTTTAGGCGGCGACGGCACTACGCTGCGGTGCGCGCGCCAAACAGCTCCACTGCATATTCCGGTACTGTCGGTCAATTGCGGCAGCTTGGGGTTTTTGGCTGCGTGTGAGGCCGCCGACGCGCCCGCTTTTCTCAAACAAATTTTAGGCGGCAAATTTCAGCTCTCCCGCCAGGCCCTTTTGCAGGCTGATATTTTACGCCAAGGGCAAGAGCCTGTCACCGGGCTATTGGCTTTTAATGATTGCGTGATTAAGGCCGTGCAGCCGCGCGCGTTTACGTTGTCCGTGGGGCGCAATCATACCGATTTAAAAAATTTTTACGGCGACGGAATTATTGTAGCCACGCCCGCCGGATCCACGGCTTATTCGCTGGCGGCAGGCGGCCCGATTGTGGAGCCGGATTTGCCGGTGTGGACGCTCGCGCCCATTTGTCCGCATAGTTTAACCGAACGCCCGCTGGTGCTGCGTGCCGACCAGGAGCTGTCTTTCACTCCTTCTTTTAAGCACGATACAGAGCGTGCAACGGTGAGCTTGGACGGGCAGCATACCTTTGAACTGGCTGCCGGGGACCGCGTCCTGTTGCGCCGCAGCCCCGACGACGCGCAACTGATTTATGCCGAGCAAGCAGATTTTTTTGAACGGCTCCGCCGCAAATTAGAATGGGGGAAACGCTAATGCTGACCAAACTGTCTGTACGCAATTTCGCGGTTATCTCCCACGTGGAGCTGGAGCCAAAAGCCGGACTAAATGTCTTTACCGGGGAAACAGGCGCGGGCAAATCCGTGGCGATTTCCGCGCTGAGTTTTGTGCTGGGGGCGCGCGGGTCCGCCTCGCTGATTAAAGACGGCGCCGATAAGCTGGAAGTGCGCGCAGAATTTAACACGCAGCTGCCAAAATCCCTTTTGCAAAAATATGCTTTAGACGGCAAAACACTGGTGCTTTCGCGCACCTTAGACCGCAACGGAAAAGGCAAATCTTATATTAACGGAAAGCCTGTTCCGGCGGCGTCCCTGGCGGAAATCGGGCGCACGCTGGCAGATTTCCACGGGCAGCACGAGCATCAAAGCTTGCTGCACTCCGACGTACAACTGCGTCTGCTAGACACCTATGCCGCGTTAATGCCCTTGCGCGAAAAAGTAGCACGCGCCTTTGCCGCCTGGCGCGAAGCGCAAGCTAAACTAGATGCCGCTAATTTATCTGAACAAGAAAAGCAGCGCCAACTGGATTTATATACTTTTCAATTAGAAGAAATAGAAAAAGCCGCGCCCAAAGAAGGCGAAGATTTGGAGCTGGAACAAAAACTGCCGCAGCTTAAACATGCAGGTAAACTCTTGGAGCTGGCAGCAGACGCGTACCGCGATTTATATGCAGATGAAAATTCTGCCGTTACGCTCCTGGGCCGCGCCGCGCGCCAAGTGCGCGACATGGCAGAGCTAGACGACGCAGCAGCTCCGCTGGCAGATGCGCTTGCCCAGGCGGAAAATTTGGTCTCTGATGCCAGTGCCGATTTAAGCAGCTACCAAGAAAATTTACATGCCGACCCGCAGACATTAGACGAAATGCTGTCGCGCCATGAAAAATTAAAACGCTTAAAACTCAAATACGGCCCGGAACTGGCTGACGTGCTGCGCACCGCTGCTGAAATGAAGGCGCAAATAGACCGCCTGCAAAATTCGGCCTTATTGCAAGAAGAACTGGAGCGCGAAGTACAAAAAACGCGTAAGCAATTAGACACGCTATGCGACGAGCTGCACAACAAACGCCACGCAGCCGCCACCAAACTGACTAAAACGCTTGAAAAAGAAATCAGCCCGCTGGGCTTTAACGGATTACAATTTGAAATTGCGGTAGAAATGGACAGCGAAAACCCGGGTCCCTCCGGGGCAGATAGTGTGGAATTTTTATTCTCCCCTAACCCGGGGCAGGCCCCGCGCCCGCTGCGCATGGTGGCGTCCGGCGGGGAACTCTCACGCGTAATGCTGGGGCTTAAAACCGTGCTGGCGGGGGATATCCCGCTCATGATTTTTGACGAGGTGGACAGCGGTGTGGGCGGCAGAACGGCTACGCTTGTCGGGCAGAAATTGCGCACCGTGGCGCAAGGCCGCCAGGTCTTATGCGTGACGCACTTGGCTACTGTAGCCGCGCACGCAGATGCGTATTTCCATATTGAAAAAATAACCGACGGCAAAAAGACCGATGTGTCTTTGACCGCGCTTGCCCCGCAACAAGTGGCTGCGGAAATTGCGCGTATGCTGGGCGCTTTAAACGAAAAAGACGAAACCGCCCTCGCGCACGCACGCAAGATGCTGGCTGATGCCAAAAAATAACTAGTTAAAATCCTTCTTTTTTGTTCCGCTTTTGATACAATATAAGAGTAACGGCATGGGGTGTCCTGCCGAATTTAAACATAAGGAGTTTTACTATGGGTTGCTGCAAAAAGAAATGTTGCTGCTGGTTTCCGCATAACTGGTTGTGCTTGAAAGGATTGTACTGGGTCTTTGTGACCTTGTTCTATGTGGCGATTGTATACACCATTTACGTCGCTTATTTGATGATTGCCTCGCCGATGCTCTCGGGTGCGGCATTCTGGGAATCGTTCATCTCTTTCATGATCAATGCGCTGAGCATTATGCTGGGTCTGCTCACCGTTGCGGCTATTTTAAAAGCCTTGCGCAAAATCGTGCATGCGGTAGCTCCGTGCTGCCAGGATGAGAAAAAAGAAGAAACCCCGGCGCAAGCTAAATAGTTTAATACCAGGCGGCAGGGCAACTTGCCGCCTTTTCTATTGTTTGATGTGGAGCTGATAATTTCATGAAAAAATATAGTTTACTAATTGCCTGTTTAATAATCGCTTTAGCTGTTTCTGCCGAAACGATTAAGCTCAAAGACGGCACTTTTATTAACGGCTCCATTACCTCACAAACCGAATATACCTTAAATCTGACCACTTCTTACGGCCCGGTAGTGCTTAACCAGCGTGAAGTGGAAGCGATTTTGCCCGACAAACACCGCATCCATTTAAAAGGCGGCACGGAACTGGTCGGTGTTATTACGGATTTAGATGAATTTAACTTAAAGCTGCAAACCGATAACGGCATTGTAAATATTGATATGCCGCAAATTCTCTCTATTGAAGCATACGATTACGAACAAGGCGACGCTGCACAAAAAACGATTGCCCAGCGCCAGGCCCAGCAAGAAGCGCAAGCAGCGGCTTTAGCAGCAGCCGCCGCAGCGGGTACCGGGGCCGCGGTGACTGCCACCACAGCAGGCACCACCCAAACAGCGGCTGCCCCTGCCACGGCAGCCGGCGGGCTTACCTTTGATGCCGATATTGAAAAAGTATTTGATACCAAAAAGCCCGACATTGTAAACGGACAAGTGCAAACCGTAAAGGAAGTTTCCGCTGCCGATATCCGCGCCCAACGTGCTGCGGCCATGACAGATGAAGAAGCTTTCTTAAAAGGGGTTTCCCCGCAAGAGCGCGAAGCGGCTATCGCGCAAACGGCTGAGGCTGCCCGCAGCGGTAAATTAGATAAAATCAAACAGGCCGAAGCCGAGAAAGCCAAACGCCCCAAAGAAAATGCTACAAATAAAATGTTTGCAATTTCCGTAGGCGCGCAAACCAACAATTTGAAATATGACAATTCAGACCGCCCGGGTTTTGCCGGAAAAAGCCCTTATGATGTGGGCGGCACGTCGGTGCGGGCCGAGGCGGAATTTTTATGGCGTATCAAAGACGGCAATTTTTGGCTAGGGCCTTCCCTGGCGATTGCCAATATTGCCAAAAGCTCTTTTCATGACGAGGACCCTGCTATTGAGCCCTCTTATACAGACGACGAGGACGTTTCTACCAGCGGGCAAATGTTTGACTTAGCCGTCAAAGGGGTTTATTATTTTAACCCGCAAAATTTATATACGGTGTATGCTACCGCTTCTGCCGGATACCGTATGTTAACGCTTAATTATCACGGTGCGATTAAGGCCGACAGCGTTAAAACTAATACCTTTATCGGGGCAGCAGGAGTCGGCGTGCAGCGGTATTTTGATGATGTGTTAATTGCCATAGAGGTGCGGGAACTTTTCTCTCCCTACTCCGGTGATTTTAAAGATTCTTCTGTGGCTAATACCGTGGCATCCGTTTCGTTTAGCTGGAAATTTTAATGAACATACTTATTCTACCTAACAGTTTAAAAGGCTCTTTAAGCGCGCGCCAAACGGCGCGCGTTTTGCAACAGGCACTGGGCCGCCAACACTGTGTAAAAACCTTTCCGCTTTCTGACGGCGGAGACGGGTTTATAGATTTTTTTGCCGCTTTATATCCGTCTGCGCGGAAAATATCTTGCCAGTCACAAAATGCTTTTGGCACTGTTAAACGCACGTCGTATTTATGGCTGCCCGCGCAAAAAATGGCCGTGCTGGAAACCGCGCGCATTTGCGGATTAGGCAGTGCCCAAAAAGCAGAGCTGGACGCACTAGGGGCCTCTTCTTTTGGCGTCGGGCAAGTAATCGCGCACGCAGTCAAAAAAGGCGCTAAAAAAATTTATGTGGGGCTTGGCGGAGTAGCGTGTAATGACGGCGGGGCCGGCCTCGTGCGCGCGCTGGGGGCGCGGCTGTTAGACGCACGCGGACGTGAAATCACACTGGGAGCTAAACCGCTTTTGCAGCTTGCGCAACTGGATATTACGCTTTTAAAACGCGCACTTAAAGGTGTGCAAATATACGCCGTAGCAGACGTGACAAATCCGTTGTTAGGCGCGCATGGTTCGGCACGCGTGTTTGGTCCGCAAAAAGGAGCTACCCCTACCCAAGTACGCACGCTGGAAAAAGCACTTACGCGCTATGCACGCGTCGTGCAAAAAACTACCGGGAAAAATATCGCCCGCACGCCAAGCACCGCAGCAGCCGGGGCTTTATGTGCGGGGTTGTATGGATTGTGCGGGGCTAAAATTATTTTAGGGGCAGATTTTTTGCGCGCGCATTTGCCGCTTGATACATGGGCGCATTGGGCGGATTTGCTGATTACTTCCGAAGGAAAACTAGACAGCCAGACCTTATACGGCAAAGCACCGCTGGCTGTTTTGCAAGCTGCGGCGCGGGCGCATAAGCCGGTCCTTTTTATTTGCGGTCAATACGAAGAAAAAGCCTTGCGCCGTTTGCCGCAAGGCCTTGCTTTGCAAATATTCTGTTTGGCTGATTTTGCGAAAAATACGCAAGATAGCATCTCGCGCGCGGGCGTGTATGTGCGCCGCGCCGCCAAAGCACTGCTTTAATCCACACACGTCAAAATATCTGCCGGAGTATCTATCAGATAAGTAGGCTGATAAGCCGCCAGCTCTTCGCGGGTACGAAACCCCCATGTGACTGCGCACGCTGCCACGCCGCTGTTACGCGCTGTTTGCATATCCACGTCCGAATCTCCGACGTAAAGCGTATCGGATTTAGCCACGCCTGTGCGCTGCAAAATTTCTTCTACAAATAATGGGTCGGGCTTGGTGGGGCGACCGTCTTGTTGGCCCAGTACCGCCTCAAAATGAATATGCGGGAAATAATGCTTGATTAGCTGCTCGGTGGCTGCCTGGTATTTATTGGACGCAACAGCCAGTTTAATCCCGCGCGCCTGTAGCTGCTCCAGTACGCCTGTTATTGCGTCATACGGACGCGTCAAATCCGCCCCGTGCGCGTTGTAATACGGCACAAATAAATCCCGCATACGCTGCACTTGCTCTGCGTTGCGCTGGCCGCCCGGCAACGCGCGCTCAAACAGCTTCATAATGCCGTTTCCCACAAAGCGCAAATAGGCACTTTCCGGATGCGTGGGATAGCCCAACCGGGCAAGGGCCTGATTGGTCGCCGCGGCCAAGTCCGCAATCGTATTTAACAGCGTACCGTCCAGGTCAAAAATTACCAGTTGTTTCATATATGCTTGGGCTGATATATATTAATTTACAGATATTTGCGGAAGAAATCGCCCAGGCGCTGCTTATATTCAAAGCCGCCCACTTCGGCACATTTGTTGTGTTTAGCACCGGGGACGAGCCATACTTCTTTAGGCTCTCCGGCATTTTTATACAGCAGTTTTGCTTGTGCAGCCGGCACTAAATTATCATACCGGCCGTGAATAATGAAAATCGGACGCGGCGCAATTTGCGGCACATTATATTTGGGGCTGTACTTTTCCGGGTTATCGGATAAGTTTTTGCGCATATAATGCAGCACAATCGGCATCAGCGGGAAATACGGCACTTTATTGTGCACCCACGCCCAGCGCGACACTACTTTGCGGAAAGAATAATAAGACGCTTCCGCCGCCACACAGGCAATCTCGGGGTTGTGCGCCGTCTCGTAAATAGCCACCATACCGCCCATAGACAGCCCGTACAGGCCGATTTTTTCACACGCAAAAGCGCGCGTTTCTTTTAAGAATTTAATGGCAGCTTCCAAATCTTTTACTTCTAAATATCCGATAGAGCTGACCGTGCCGCCGCTTTCCCCCAGCGCGCGGAAATCAAAATACAACAGGTTGTATCCCAGGTCATACAAAAAACAAGTATTTTTGAAAATATCGGCGCGGTTCATGCCCCAGCCGTGCATTAAAATAATTGTTTTGTTGGAGTCCGGGCGCGGAATAAACCAACCTTTCAGTTGTACGCCGTCTTCTGTTTTGAAAAAAACATTTTCATACGGCAGCTTGTATTGGTCCGGCCACACATCTAGTGCTTTGCGTTTGGCCACTGGGTGCAGGGCTTTTTTGGCTATATAGGCACAACCCCACACCAGCGCAAGCACCGCCAGTAGTAGCACAATTAAAATAATGAAAACGATTGTCCACATAATTTTATTTTATAAAATATCCGTCCGAGTCTGCCACGGCTAACGCAGCACGCGCCTAAAAGCGCGCGGTAGTTGCGCCGCTACGTCACTAGCCAGCACGCAGCGGTCCGTTAACTCTGTCGCGGCCAGCTCCCCGCAAAGTCCGTGCAAATAAACTCCGGCCGCTGCCGCGCGCAAAGCACTAGACATATCAAATTTTGCTGCGCTGCCCAGTTGCGCCCACAATCCGGCAATAAATCCACCCAATGTGTCTCCGCTGCCGGCTTTAGCCAACATAGGTCCGCCCGTCGGATTAATATACACAGTTTTGCCGTCTGTAATCACCGTATGAAATCCTTTTAATACACTCACGCCGTGAGTGAGCGCACTTAACTCACGCGCCCGCATCACACGCTGCGCCTGCGTTTCCCCTACGCTTGCGTGAAGCAGCCGTTTCATCTCTCCGGGATGCGGCGTAAAAATCACAGGCACGCCGGACGGCAAACAAGACGTCCAATTTTTCTGGCGCGACAAAGCATTTAGTCCGTCTGCATCCAGCACAAGTGGTACGGTTAATTTTTTAAGAAAAGAAAGAAGAAACGGCGCATTAGAAAGCCCCGGGCCTACCAGCACCACCGACGGTTGAAACTCTTTGATAAATTTTATCAGCTCACCCACAGCCCGCGCGGAAATCACGCCGGATTTTTCCGGCAAGCCCAAAGTTAAGCTTTCCGGCACGGCGGCTGCTGCCACGCAGTCCCGCGCCCGTTTGCAAAGCACCGCGCGCACACAACACACCGGCCCCTGCCATATTGGCAGACCCCGCCACAATAAGCACGCGCCCGAAGGTACCTTTGTGGGCGTGCTTCGGGCGTGTGGGCAAGAAAGATTTTACAAGCGCTTTGGTTAAACGCATATTACTCCACGGTAACACTTTTGGCTAAATTGCGCGGCTGGTCAATATCGCGCCCGAGCCGTTTGGCAATCCAGTAGGCAAAAAATTGCAGCGCAATAATATCCAATACCGGTTGCAAATATTCGCTGGCTTGCGGCACGATAATTTGTTTGTCTGTTACCTCCGCGGCGGCTTCCTGTCCGTCGGGAGTAGTCACCGCAATCACAAAAGCACCGCGCGCGCGGCACTCCTGGCAGGCAGACAGCATTTTATCAAACAGTTGATTTTTAGGCATCAGCACCACTACAGGTGTGCCTTTGTCTATGACCGAAATCGGACCGTGTTTGATTTCGCCCGCGGCAAAACCTTCGGCGCAAGCATAGGAAATTTCTTTTAGCTTAAGTGCCCCTTCCAGCGCAATCGGGTAATCCACATTGCGCCCCAGGAAAATAAAGCGGTTTGATTTATAAATTTTGCGTGTTAAGTGCCGCACGGAATATTCAATTTTTAAGGTTTCCGCCACAGCTTTGGGCACCGCCATAAGCTCTTTGTAGAGTTTATTAAACTCGCTTTGGCTGATGTTCCCCGACGCATGGCCCAAGAAAATAGCCAAGGCATACAAGGAAATAATTTGGCTGGTGAAAGCTTTGGTAGAAGCCACGCTGATTTCCGGCCCGCAATGCGTGTAAAACACACTTCCGCACGCGCGCGTTAGGCCGGAGCCTAACACATTGCAAATAGCCAGGCGTTTAAAGCCAAGTTCTTTGGCTTTATGCACAGCACCCAAGGTATCAGCGGTTTCGCCCGATTGACTGACCGCAATACACAAAGTGTTTTTAGCCGGCGGAATAGTGCGGTATTTAAACTCACTAGCCAAATCTACGGATGCCGTCACTCCGGCAAAATTTTCTAAATAATATTTACCAATCAGCGCAGCGTGATAGGCCGTTCCGCACGCCACCATATACACATTTTTAATTTTGCGCAAATCTTCGGTTTTCAGCCCCAAAATCCGCGCAAAATCCGCACGCGCAGTACGCAACGTATCCTCTAACGCTTGCGGCTGGTCATAAATTTCCTTGAGCATAAAGTGATCATAGCCGCCTTTCTCGGCGGTTTTTTGGTCCCAGGAAATTTTGGTTGGTTTGGCTTTTACTTCTTGACCGTCTATGCCAAACACGCGCACCTGTTTGGGCGTTAACACAACCGTTTGCCCGTCTTCTATAAACAAGACTTTACTAGTGTTTTTTAAAAACGCGGGCACATCCGAAGCTAAAAAATTTTCTTGCTCGCCCACACCTACTACCAGCGGGCTTTGGTTTTTCACGCCGATAATTTGCTC
>CAJOLM010000013.1 GCA_905235355.1 uncultured Elusimicrobiales bacterium | reverse complement strand
TTCATTTACTCCCACCGTCGATGCAAGGAAAAGAAGATATAGGCTTTTGCATTCATCCCCAGGCTCCCGCCTGGGGTGTCCTGTAAGGTACTCAAAAATACACCTTATAAATACAATTCAAATTTATCTATTTCTTTGCCGGTATCTGTGTACACCTTGACCGTCATTTTGCGGTCCACAATTTTGATATCTGCAAAATGATAAGTCGCCACAAAGCGCGCTGTAAAATTATCCGTACTGGCCCGCCGCGTAGGAGTAGCCCCGCCGCCGCCCAGCGTTACATACGTCACACCGCGCGCGGCCGGTTGGTTTTTGAAAATCGGGAAGGTACGCTCATAATTGGCTTCATTACCTTGCAATACCAAATTGACCCCGTATTTCTCAAATAACGGCACCAAATAGGCAGCTACTTGATTGACGGCTCCCTTTTCTCCGGTGGAATAAAGCGGAGCGTTAATCACCACAATTTTCCACTTTTCCCCCGCGCCTGCCAGCGTGGTTTTCAGCCAGGCATATTGGGCTGATTTCTCGTCAAGCTCCGGTGCCCACACCGCCCCGTAAGCTGCGTTGGCATCTAAGAAAATAAGACGCGCATTGGCCGTATCAAAGGAATAATACTTGGGCGTGGCGGTGGACCAAGTCATATCATGATAGCGCGCATAATTGCTGCGCACAAAAGATTTACTGTCCCGGCTCTCTTTCTCCGGCCCATATTCATTAACGCCAATTGCCACAAAAAGCGGCGTAGAGTTTAACGCGTTTTTATAGGGAGTGAAAAATTCGGCATCCGCATCAGTATTTAGGCCGCTGGCAGTTAAATTGCCGGTGTGCACCATAAAATTGGCTTTTTTATCTGCCATTTGCGTAGACAACGCTTGCTTGACAGCCGGGTTGTCCCCGCCCGTATTTCCAAACGCTACAAAGTGCACTTCTTTACGCTCGGCACTATATAAGGTACGGAAAGAGCCTTCCACCGGGTTTTGCACTCCGTCATGTGCTTTGTTGTAAACATACAAACGGTAACAAAAATTCTGATTGGGCACAAGCCCGTATAAAACAGCCTTGTGGTCTTTGCCTGCAGGGCTGATTTTCATGATTTGATTGCAGCGCGGTGCCGGGCCATATTCCAGCCAGGCAGGTGTTGCTTCGTCTGTTTGCCAACGCAATACAAGCGTCGTTTGCGTCGGGTCTTCCAAATACGGTCCGCGCACTACTTGGGCCGCCTGGGTCACTGCCGCGCAAACCAATACAGATAAAATAAAAGCCGTTTTCTTCATATTGTATATTTTAGCAAAATATATCTGGCTAGCGGCAACGCGGCTACGAGGCGGCCTAAAAATTTTGTCGCCGCCGTGTAAATTTGCTAAATTATATATATGAAAAAACTTACTCTTTTATTTGCTTTTGTCTTGTTGGCGCTTTGCGCCCAAGCTGCTGCCGTAGACAGCGCAGCTTCTTATGTATATTCCTCCGACTTTGATCAAATCCGCGCCGGAGCATCTATTCCCATAGGCTTGTCAGCCAATGTAGGTCTGGAAGGCAAATATGTATATGATAAAAATGATACCGGGTATAAAGACGACATATATTCCGTCTATTTGCCTATTCGGATGGATTTCTCTTTTATGCAATTGCAGTTGGTTCCTTTCTATTATTTCAAAACAAAAGCCGAAAATAACCTGTTTCCGGATGCCTATGCTTACGGTGTCACCAGCACTTTGTTTTTGAAATTACGGGAAGATGAAGTAAATGAATTATACACCCAAGCATATATTGGTGTTTCATATGCCCGGCAAAAGGCGGCCGTATGGCATGATGCTGATTGGGAAAAAGAGATCTACGACCAAACGGCTTTTACCTTAGGATTGCGCCAAAACTTTTTTGGCTCATTTACTTTTCAGGTAGCCGGCACCGCCTATCAGTATCCCGACGGTGTTACAAATGTAGAATCCTTCCGCGGTATTATGGACCAAAATGATATGGCATTTACTCAATCCTATGATATTAGCCGTGAGCTGGGTAAATATGCGCTTTCCGCCCGCATTACTCGTTTCTGGCCGGAACAACGCTCCAGCTTATATATCGGATATCACTATGCAGAATTTTACACAGCGGACCCGCAGCACTCTATTTTGGTGGGAAACACATTCTATATAGCTCAACAGGCTCGCATAGATATGGCTTACAACCATTTGCAGACTACGTCCAGCACCAACAAGCGTGACCTGTTCTATATCAATCTCAGCATTGCCTTTTAGGATACTTTATGCCAGAAGAAAAACACACAGATCCGATCATTAAAACCTTTCAAGGAAACCAAGGCGAAGACAAAATGCTTTCGCTCGTTTCGCACAAACTCAAGACGCCGCTTTCCATTATTAATGGATACTCCGAAGCCATTTTGTCACAAGCATCTAAAGAAAGTTTCTCTCCCTTTACCGCTAATGCCTTGGAAGAAATTCATAAGCAAGGGACCAAGCTGTGCGCCCTGGTAGACAAACTTTTGTTCTTCAATAAAATAAATAGTTTGGCTCCACGGGATTTAGCCAAAAAATCTACCAATTTAAAGAGTTTGCTAAAAGCGTGCGCTAATGAGGCCATTTCCCATGGGGAACGTATGACACAGACTTCCTCAACAACAGACAAAGCAATTGCCAAACGCGGCACATTTATTGAAATAGACTGTCCATCCTCTTTGGAAATGAATGCAGATGAAGAGTTGCTTTCTTTTGCAATAGAAGAATTGTTGGATAATGCCATCAAATTCAATAATAAGCCGGAAAAAATTATTAAGGTCCAGTGCACCAACCACGCAGGTAGTATTTCTATTTCTGTTCGTGACTATGGGGAAGGGATCCGCTCGCAAGATGTCAATAAAATTTTTGACCATTTTTATCAAGTAGACGATTACTTTACCGGTCAAATTGAGGGCTGGGGAATTGGTCTATCCATGGTGAAATCCATTGCACAGTTACACGGTGGCAGCGTTAGCGTGATTTCGGACCGCGGTCTGGGCTCTATTTTCACCTTGAATTTCCCCCTAGCAAATTAATATGACAGATTTATTTGATAAAATTTCAACCCAAGCCGATGCTTTGCGCGACAAAATCAGCACGGCCGCCCAAACGCTGCGCGATTTCACGCGCCGATTGGAATTAATTTTAAGTCAAGAGCATAAAAATATCACTATACGTGACGGCGCATTCCCGACTGAATTTGCCCAGTTTTGCACGCAACTTCGGCAAGATACCGACGCCGTATTACAATACTGGCAACAAACACGCGAAACCCTGCGCACCATTAATGTGAAAGAGCAAAAACCGGCTTCGCTGCAAGCAAAAAGCTTTGCTATGCGTGCCAAAATCGTATCCCGCGCCACAGATGATTTTACTACTGCCTACGACCGATTTAATTATTTCTATAAAAATTACACACTATCCAAATTACCTGTTTGGGTTCTTACCTCTTGCTGTGATGATTTAAATAATTTAACTGGAAAAATTCTATTTTTAGCACGGGAAGTCAGCAAAAAATCTGAAGGGGGTTCAGCAAGATATGGGATTAGATAAAACGGCATGGTACTACCAAAAAATGAGCGCCATTTGTTTGACAATTATTGCGGCCGGAGTCATTACCGCTGCGCTGGTATATACGCGCGCACTGATGATTCCGCTGGTAATTGCTATTTTCTTTTATACAATTTTGACGCAGTTTTCTGCCGTCTTACAGCATAAGTTTTCTATGCCTACTTGGTTAGCGGTTACTGTAGCAGTATTGTCCTTTTTAATATGTTTTGCAGCTATTATTTACTTTACTATTAATTCAGTAGGCGGATTTTTAAAAGGGGCTGAAGTGTATCAGGAAAATTTGCTGGGCACTGCTACCGATTTGCTGCATAAACTGGCCCAACACGGCATTGAAGTAGACCAAGCGTCCGTGGTCAATTATATCCGCGAATTGCCACTACTCAAGTGGTTTCAAAATTTTGGGCGGCAACTTTTTTCCGTTGTATCCAGCACCACGCTAATTATTATTTTCATTATTTTCTTATTCTTAGGGGAAAAGAAAACACTGGCTGCCCCCGCCAATACCACCTTACAAGAAATGCTGTCCAATGTATCTAAATATTTATCTGTGAAACTGGTCACCTCTTTGTTAACAGCAGCTATTGTGTGGGTCATTTTGCTATTCTTCCACGTCAAATTGGCTTTCTTGTTTGCCCTGCTGACTTTTCTGCTTAATTTTATTCCCAGCATTGGTTCTATCATTTCGGTGTTGTTGCCGGCTCCGGTGCTCTTTTTACAATACGGATTAGATGTGAACTTTTGGGTAGTGATGGCTTTAATGACCGCTACTCAATTTATTATTGGAAACCTGATGGAGCCGCGCATGATGGGGGAAGGCATGGATCTGCACCCGGTGGTAGTAGTGGCAGGCTTAATTTTCTGGACACTCGTCTGGGGTGTACCGGGCGCATTTCTATCGGTACCAATTACGGCTTCTATCAAAATTATATTGAGCAAAATCAAATACACCCGCCCGATAGCCGAGCTACTGGCGGGACGCCTGCCCAATTAGATTATCATGTATATCAAAAAATCCGGCATTTTGTGCCGGATTTTTTGTATTTAAATTTTTCACATCACTAAAAACTCCAGCCACCTGCCGCGCGTACGGTACCAGCCCCTAAGGCATTACAATAGTGTCCATATCCCATGCAGTAGCGTTCGGTAACTTCGCCATTGCTGCTCGTGGCATAAAGGGTATAAGTTTTTTCCGTAGATAATCCCTGGCGCTGTGCTTGCACGGTAACTATGCCATTAGTCACGCTAATCGTTGGCACATTAAAATATTCTGTTTGCACCAAGCTGGCTACACCGCCGGATGTATTATCTAAGCAAGAATCATTCCCCACGGCATAGGCGCACAAAGTCTGGGCCGAACCATAGTTATTATAATTCTTAATGTAATACGCGTTTGCTGCATCACTCACCGCTGCTACATTGGCTAGTCCCGCCAGTCCGCGGCCCTTCTCCATAGCGGTTTTATAACGCGGCATCGCAATGGTAACAAGCACCGTGACAATAACCATTATTACCAACAGTTCAATTAAGGTAAATCCTTTTTTCATATTTCCTCCCTTTGGCTTATTATATAAATTTCTGCACAGATAAATCCGCACCTGCTATTAATTTTATAGAATAAATGCATGAATCCCCGCCGCTTATTTGCTCTGCTGTTTTTGTTAAATCTGTTTAACTACATAGACAGACAAATTTTGTTTTCCGTTTTTCCTCTCATTCAAACCGATTTACAGTTAACTGATTTCCAGTTGGGTGTGTTGGCGTCTGTCTTTATGCTGGTCTATATGTGCTATGCCCCCATAGTAGGCTTTTTTGCAGACCGCCACCCGCGCCAATACTGGATCGCCGCCAGCGCATTTATTTGGAGTGTGGCCACTTTTTGCAGCGGACTTGCCAAACACTATGCGTCGCTGCTTAGCACGCGGGCTTTGGTGGGGGTAGGAGAGGGCGGATTTACAACCATTGCCCAGCCGTTTTTAGCAGAGCAATATCCTAAAAATAAACGTGCTACCGTGCTGGCGTATTTTGGCCTGGCTATGCCAGCAGGAGCGGCACTCGGATATTTTTTAGGCGGATTTATGGGGCAACATTGGGGCTGGCGCGTGGCATTTATGCTGGTCGGCGTACCCGGATTACTGCTGGGAATTGGCGCGTTGTTATTCATACGTGACAGGGAGCACCGCTCTTTAGAAAATCGCAAGAAACCGTCCGCCGTTCATTATGTGGCGCTACTACGCAATAAGCCTTTTATCTTTTTATGTTTAGCGCACGCCATGCAGACCTTCGTCCTCGGCGGTCTGTCTGCCTGGATGCCGACCTATTTTAACCGCTTTTTCCGCATGGACCCGGCGCGCGCCGGGCTGGTATTTGGAGCGATGGTGATTGTAGCCGGAGCCTTGGGCACGTTTGCGGGCGGAAAATTAGCGGATCGCTTACTTAAAAAAACCAATTACGCTCATTTCATTGTGATTGTAGCCAGTTTTATTTTGACAATTCCGTTTGCAGGTGCCGGGATTTTAAGCCACCGCATACCCTTTTCATTGATTACTTTCTTTATTTCCATCACGCTGATTTTTGTACCGCTGGGGCCGATTAGTGCTTCGCTGGTGGCCTTAAGCAGCCGCCGTATCCGCTCTATGGCTTTTGCTATTAACATTTTCTTAATTCACGCACTGGGGGATGCGATTTCCCCGGCCATTATCGGGCGCGCGTCTGATCTGTTTGGGCTTAAAATGGCATTTTTATTTACGCTTGCGCTTTTGCTGCCCGCCAGTTTGTTCCTATATTCCTCACTCAAAATAGCCCGCGCCGAAGGCCGCCTCATCCGCTACTACGCGCAAGACATTGCAGAATAAGATTTTTCCCCCAACACCCGGCAAGGATAATGCCGGGTGTTTTCACAATTACAAATACTTAATTAACGCTCTTGCGTTTGCGGTTGGCCCATTTGTCCACCCATGTTTGTATGAGGATGTAGAACAAGGGAATTAAGAACAACCCTGCCATGGTACCAACCAACATACCGTAGAACACCGGCACACCCAGTGCGCGGCGGCTGGCAGCACCGGCCCCTGTGGCCATGACCATAGGCAACATACCTAAAATAAAGGTAAACGCTGTCATGAGCACCGGGCGGAAGCGCTGCGTCAATCCGTCCAAAGCCGCTTCTTCCACACTTGCGCCGTGTTTGCGCTCGTCTTTAGCAAACTCTACAATCAAAATAGCGTTCTTGGCAGATAAACCTACCAGCAGCACCAGCCCCAGCTGCGCGTAAATACTTAGCGACAAGCCGCTAATCCACAAGCCCAGCAAGCCGCCCATTACGGACGCAACGACAGACATCAGCACCGGTATAGGAATTGTCATACTCTCGTACTGCGCCACCAAGAATAAATACGCAAACAGGATAGCCAGCAAAATAAGCACATTGAGCTGCCCTTTGTTTTGCTTTTCCTGATAGCTCATACCCGTCCACTCATAGGCATAATCAGACGGCAAGTTTTTGAGCAGTTGCTCGGTCACCGCCATTGCCTGCCCCGTACTGGACCCCGCCGCCGGCGTAGCGTTGACAGCCGCCGCCGGGTATTGGTTATAGCGCGTAATCTGACGCGGAGACAAAATGTAGCGCATATCCACCAGTGCGCGCAGCGGTACTAACTCGCCGTTTGTGTTAGACACATACATTTGATTGATGTTTTCCGGTGTCAGGCGGTAATGCCAATCGGACTGTAAAATTACCTTGTTTACCTGCGTACCGAAGTTTACGTCTGATATGTAAGCAGATCCCAGGTAATTTTCCAAAATAGCAAAGATGCTGGATACCGGCACTTTCATAGCTTCTGCTTTAGAGCGGTCCACATCCAAGTAAATATTGGGCGTATCGGCCCTAAAGGTAGTGTAGGCCAGCATCATGGACGGATCCATCATCATGCGGTAGCCCATACCGCTGGCAGTAGAGGCCAGGTGCATATAGTCAAAGTCATTAAGAGACTGTATACGCAAGTCCAACCCGCCGGATACGCCTAACCCCGGAATAGAAGGCATTTCAATCATACGGATCGTAGCCTCCGGTATAGAACGGAAACGCGCGTTAAACTCATTTACGATAGCGGATTGTTGGAGCTTGGCATCCTTGCGTTCGTCCCATGGTTTTAGTTTAATAAAGCCCATAGCCACGTTTTCACCCGTGCCGGATAACATACTGCGTCCCACAATACTCACCAAATGAGCCACCCCCGGATGATCTTGAATCACAGGGGTAATTTGGTCAATAACGGCCATGGTGCGGGCAAAAGAAGCCCCTTCCGGCAGTTGCAAATCAAAGATGATCATACCCTGGTCTTCCGTCGGAATAAATGACGTTTGTGAGAAACGGATAAATAGCATATCCGCTGCCGCAATCGCCAGGAACATGGCCGCAATAATCACCAGCTTGCGCGCCACGCCGCCTACCATATTTTTGTAGCCGCGTGAGCCGCGCTGCACCGTCAAGTTAAACCAGCGCAGCAGTTTGATTTTTGTTTCCGGAATTTTATGCAACATAGTAGCACAAATGGCCGGGGACAAAGACAAAGCGTTTAAGGTAGAGAAACACACCGCCACGGAAATCGTGACCGCAAACTGGCGGTAAATTTCTCCGGTGATGCCACCCATAAAGGTAATAGGTACAAAGATAGCCAGCAGCACCAGCGTCGTGGCTATCAACGCGCCGGACAATTCGCCCATGGCTTGGGTCGTGGCGTCAATCGGCGGTTGGTTTTCTTTGTTCATTAGATAAATAACACGTTCCACCACACAAATAGCGTCATCTACCACTAGACCAATAGCCAGCACCAAGGCAAACAGCGTAAACATATTAATAGAATAGCCCATGGCCAGCATTACAGCAAATGTACCCAGCAGCGAAACGGGAATGGTGGCAGCCGGCACCAACGTCGCGCGCCAATCCTGCAAGAAGACATAACACACCAGCACCACTAGCACAAAGGTGATGAGCAGGGTGAAAATAACTTCTTCAATAGATGCATAAATGAAGTCTGTAGTATCTACAGCAAATTCATAAGACAAATCTTCCGGGAAGAATTGGGACAGACGTTTCATTTCTGTCTTAATTCTTTTCATGGTATCAATGGCATTGGCCCCGGAGGACAAATTAACCATCATAGGTACAGCGGTTCTGCGGTCAAATTCTGCAGAATAACTATAATTCTCTTCGCCTTCTTCCACCTTGGCAATTTCTTTTAGACGTACTTGTCCGCCTTGGCTGTCGGTACGGATGATGATGTTTTCAAATTCCTCTGCATTATTTAAGCGGCCTTGGGTCTGCAATGCATATACCGTAAGCACTTGCCCGTCGTGCGGACGCGCCCCGATTTTACCCAAAGACGGCTGATAGTTTTGGCTGGTAATGGCATTGACCACTTCTCCGGCGGTCATATTCATAGCGGCCATTTTGTCTGCGTCTAACCATACGCGCATACTCTTGGCCGCGCCGAACACCATCGCTTCGCCGACGCCGTCCAAACGCGTGATATTTTTAACGACGTTATTATTCAAATAGTCGCTGATATCCACGCGGGAGTGCGTATTGTTCGGCGAGAAAAAGGACAATACACCCAAAATGTTAGACGAACGCCGGAAGGTATTAACCCCTTGGCGCGTCACATCGGTCGGCAAACGCGGACTAGCCTGGGAAACACGGTTCTGCACTTTTACCTGTGCGATATCCGGGTCCGTACCCGGCGCAAAAGTAACCGTCAACATATAGGAGCCGTCAGAAGAAGTGGAACTCATATACAACATATCTTCCACCCCGTTTACTTGCGCTTCTAACGGGATACCTACTGTTTTAGCAATCGTTTCCGCGCTCGCACCTGGATAATTGGCAATAACCACGATTTCCGGCGGGGTTACTTCCGGGTACAAGGCAATCGGCAGCGAAGTAATAGAAATACCACCCGCCAAAATAAGCAGTAGTGAAATCACTAGAGCAAAGCGGGGTCTGCGAATAAAGAAATTAGAAAACATACGCTAACAAATCCTCCTGGCCTTACTCAGCCTCTGCGGTCACATCTACCACTTCTATTTCCGCGTCCGCATCTTCTGCTTGCGCGTCAGTTTGGGCAGCAGGTTCTTCCTGCGCGGCAGCCGGAGTAGCGGCGCTCGTGCTCGTTTCGCTCACGGTAACCTTTTGCCCGTTTTGCAATTTCTGCTGACCGACCAGCACTACGCGGTCGCCGTCGTTTAAGCCCGAAAGCACCACATAATTGGTCCCCACCATATCACCCAACGTGACATATTTTTGCACCACCGTACCCGTGGCATCTACCGTCATGACATATTGGCCGGTGGCATCTTGCGCAACGGACCCTTGCGGGATTAAAATCATGGGGCGGAATTTGTCCATGCTCACCGTGATATTTACATAGTTCCCCGGGATTAATTTATTGTTCGGATTTTCAGCTTCGGCATATACGGCCATGGTAGCGGTTTGGGCATTGATTTCATTGTCCGAGAAAACAGCCGCGCCCGGCAAGCCCACCTTTTCGCCGTTTGGCAATGCGACTTCAATGTCCGGGTTCTGCGTGGTCAGTTGATCCATGCCGGACAGACGTTCTTTATCCGTAATAGAGAACACGACACGCACCGGATCCATTTGAATTACACGCGCCAGTTTGCTCACGGCGGCATTGGTGTAGTTGCCTTTAGTCATCAGGGCCTTGCCGATATAGCCGCTAATTGGGGAGCGCACTTCGGTATATTCCAAATTAAGTTTAGCCAAATCCAAGCTGGCTTGCGCGGACTTTACATTGGCTTGCGCGCTGGCTAAATTACTTTCCGCCACTTCCAAATCCGCTTGAGACAACATTTTAGCACTATATAAAGAAGATTCACGTTTATAATTGCTGGCCAGTTGTTTTTCCGTCGCTTTGGCTTTCTCCAGTTCAGCTTCGGCAGCGGTTACGGCTGCTTTGTAGCGCGCCTGGTCAATGATAAACAGTACGTCGCCTTCTTTGACCAAAGAGCCTTCTTCAAAAAGTACCTGGTCAATATAGCCTGACACCTGCGGAATAACGTCAGAAGCGTTAATGGCTTCCACTTTGGCAATAAAATTTTTACCCAGTGCTACGGGGCGGTGTTCTACCGTCTGCGTCAACACGCTGGTCTGACCTGCCGCGCCAAAAGGCATGGCCGGTTTGCTGGAGAGTTTGCCTTTAATGACAAACCCGAGTACGCCGCCTATGATAAGTACGACGAGATATTTTGTGATAGTAATAATTACATTTTTATTCATACGTTTTATTTCCCAATACTTCTATATAAATTAGCTTTGCTAAGCAGCAAGCCGTAAAAAGCAGTAATTCTGCTTTGGCGCGCATCGGCCAGTTGTGCTACCGCATTGAGCAACTTTAAAATATCGTCCTTACCTACTTCATAGTAGCGGAAAGCGACGCGGTGGCTTTCCTCGGCACTTTCTAACACGGCCTGGCTGATTTCATAGCTGCGCACGGCGGTTTTATAATTCTGATAGGCGACCCACACTTCATTTTCTACCTGCAAATTCAAGCTCTGCGTTTTGCGCAGTTGCTCCTGGTATTTATAAGAAGCTTGTTGCACAGCATACATATTAGAAAACCCGGTAAACAGCGGCATGGTCACTAACAGCCCCGCAGAGGTATTCCTAAAATACGGATAGCTGTGTTTCCAATTGTCCGTATATCCCACGCTGGCAGTACCGCTAATGCTGGGCAGCATATTGGTTTTGCTAGAGGTAACGTCTGACTTAGCTGCCTCTTGCGTGCGTTTCTGCGCCAGGATTTCCGGACGGTCTTTTAAAGCCATAGCCATTAATTCTTGCACATTGTCATTTTCAATAGAGGTGGTTTTGGTATCAAAAATGGGTTTAGCCAGTTTAATATCGGTATCCGGCGAGAGATTGAGCAAAATAGCCAGCGCACCTTTGGAGCGGCTAATCAAATTTTCCGCTTCTACTACCTTTAATACGGCCTCTTGGTACTTGGTATTGGCTTGCAGTTTATCGCTTAAAGACGCCATACCTAATTTATAGCGTTTTTCGGCTTCTTGATAAGATTGTTTGTAACTGTCCAAACTGGCTTTGGCACTGGTCAGCGTTTCTTTGGCAGCCAGCAAATTCAAATACGCCGTCTGTACAGACAACAGCAAATCTTGCAGCGACGCATCATACGTATAGCGCGCCGCGTCCACATATCCCCGTGTGCTGCTAATGCGTGCCTCACGCCCGCCAAAGTCAAACAGTAACCAGGACGCTTCTGCCTTGCCGTTATACGGTTCATCTTGCATATTAGTGCCGTGTTCCAATTTATCTCCTTGAATAGTAGCAGTCCCGGTTAATTTAATGGACGGCAAATATTGGGAGCGGGCGCTGCCCAAGCTTGCTTCAGATGCTTTAACACCCATATATCCGGCACTTAAAGACGGATTGTTGCAGACCCCGATTTGCAATAAATCGTCCAGGGTCAGCTCGTCGGTGTCAATATCCTTATCAATACAACCCGTGGGGGCGGTCACTTTATACGCACTCAGCGGATCAAACGCCGCCGCCGGAAACGCTACACAGACTAGCGCTAGCAAGGCAATATATTTTTTCATGAGTTCATTCCTTTTTCGTAAGTTTTTAAAATCGCACAGGTATTTTGCCAAATGATTTCTTTTATTTGGCTGCAAATAGCCGGCGTGTATTTCTTAATTTTTAACGCGTTGCAAATAGCAAAACGCATAAAATCAGATTGGTTTGCTTGTGAAAATAATACGTAGCACAGTAAAATCAGCTTGGTAGATTTCGGGCTCATACCCGTCAGGCGCGCCACCAAAGCCTGCAAAATGGCACGGTTGGGAGAGGTGGTTGTGAGCAGCACCTTGCGGAAAGCATCTGAATCTTCCAGCTCGGCATAGGTAAAAATGCGCTCCAGCAAAATGTTCTTGCGTGAAAATCCCATTTCCACAAATCTATTAAGCAGCTTATGCAAAGCGTCCAGTGCCTCGTCGTAAGACATAGCAGAAATGCGCTCTAGCGACAGTTTTGCCGCCCCTTCGCCAAACATTTGCCGGCTGGTTTTGTCCATTAAGTGCTGCACGGTGGCCAGGTACAAGCCATACTTATCCCCAAAATGATAATGCACGGCAGACAGGTTCACGCCCGTCCGCTCTACAATTTGGCGGACGCTCGTGCCTGCATAGCCTTTTTGGGCAAACAGTTTAGCAGCGGTTTGAAGTAATTTTACGCGCGTATCTTTCATAGCTTATTTTATTATAGCAAAAGCCGCGCGAAAATTCAAACAAACGTTTGAATTTTTTTAGTAAAAGATTTTAGACAAGTAGTACCCCGAAAAACAGTTAATAATTCCAAAAACATTCTGTACCACTACTACCACAATGAGCTGTATCTCCGGTTTCTGCCTTACACACAGCCGCTTGGGCAGACGTGGTGTCTGTGCCCGCATAGACGCAGAGTTTGTCCCCCGCGCCGGCGGGAGAGTGTGAAGGGTATACTTGATAAGTCATCTTGATTTGAGTGTTTGTACAACGCACATACGCTGCCGTATCCCTGCTTAGTAAACTGCAGCTGCCCCAGGGGAAAGTCCGCTCATCGTTATGATCAGTAGATGCCGGGGTGCTGCCGCCCACATCAATATCCAAATTGTCAAACTTTTTAGAATAAGACCCATTGGCCATATAATATACTTCTTGTGCTTGTACAATGCTATGCACCATATTTTTAAGCGTGGCAAAACGGCTTTTGACCACCGCCCTCTGATATTGCGGCAACGCAATAGCGGCAAGTATGCCGATAATGAGTACAACGACAAGCAGTTCAATGAGCGTAAAGGCTCTCTTACCCATACCGTCACCCCGCAAGGTTGTAATGCGGGGTATAACGAAACGGCTTATATCCCGCATAGAAACACTGCGGGATGACGAGGAGTGCGTAAAGGCGTTGTTGTAACTTCGCCCACGGGGAGAAGTGGGTTGAAGGACGCAGTCCGCACAACCCGATGAGGGGACTGTAAAGTTGTTTGTTTTTGCACTTCCCCTCACCTGCCCTGCGGGCACCCTCTCCCACACAGGGCGAGGGGAAATAGGATTACTAGTATTTATATTTCTATTTTTCATATTTTCTCCTTTTATTTAATGTGTCGTGCTGAGAAGTTTCTGCTCAGCACCTCAACCGCTTTTTTAAGGCAGAGATCCTGAGCAAAAACCCATCAGGATGACATTTCTATTTGGCCCGTACCTCCGTATTGTATCAAAAAAAAAAAACAAGTCAAGGGGTATTTTTACAACGAGTGAAACTCCCCGAGCTCCCGCTCGGGGCTTCTTTCTATTCGAACAATTTCATTGTTCGGCCTATATCTTCTTTTCCTTGCATCGACGGTGGGAGTAAATGAAAAGGTAATAAGACGATACATCGAGATGCAAGGAAAAGAAGATATAGGCTTTTGCATTCATCCCCAGGCTCCCGCCTGGGGTGTCCTGTAAGGTACTCAAAAACCGCCGGATATGTCCGGCGGTGCGTCATCTACATAGATCCGTTACATCTCATTTTGCTTAAGCGTGTCACGCAGCACCTGGGCGGATGCCTGCAGGCGCGCGGTTTCGTCCTCATTTAATTTAAGCGGCACCAGCGTTTCCACGCCGTCCTTGCCCAAAATGGCGGGCATACTGAGCGCAATGCCGTCCACCCCGTACGCACCGCGCATCATAGAGGAAACAGGCAAAATGGATTTTTCGTCGCGCACAATTGCCTCGCAAATGCGCCGCACCGCCACCGCGATGCCGTAATACGTAGCTTTTTTCTTGGCGATAATTTCATAGGCACTGTTTTTGACGCGCGCCGCGATTTCTGCGCTGGCTTTTTCGTGTTCAAAGTGTCCGCGCATTTCGCAAAAGTCGTCTAACTTAATGCCCGATACATTGGCACTGCTAAACGCGGCGATTTCGCTGTCGCCGTGTTCGCCAATGATAAAGGCATGCACGCTGCGGCTGTCCACATTTAAGTGATTACCGATTTCGTATTTCAAACGCGCCGTGTCCAGCACTGTGCCCGAGCCAATGACGCGGTGTTCGGGTAGCCCGCTGAGCTTCACTGCCACCGTCGTCAAAATATCCACCGGATTAGACACGATAAGCAAAATGCCTTTAAATTTGCGCTTTTTGATTTCCGGGATAATGGATTTGTAAATGGCGATATTTTTTTGCACCAAATCCAGGCGCGTTTCGCCGGGCTTTTGCGCGGCTCCCGCCGTGATAATGACCACCGACGCGTTTTTTACGTCGTCATAGGTCCCGGCGTAAATTTTCATGGGCTTTGCAAAGGCCACCCCGTGGCTGATGTCCAGCGCTTCGCCTTCGGCGCGCGCGGCGTCGGTATCAATCAACGCCATTTCGCTAAACAGCCCGCTTAACATCAGGCTAAACGCCGAGGCCGAGCCGACAAATCCGCACCCGACGATGACTACCTTTCTAAAGTTCACGCACTCTTCACAATTTTGCATATTCTTCCCCCTTTTATGATACGGTAGCAAAGGGAGCCTATTTGCTCAAGCGGTGATTTTTAATTAGAAAAAACTCCCCGCCGTTATAAAATATATGTCATCCCCGAGTGTCTTTGTCGGGGATCTCAACCGCTTTTCTAAGGCTGAGATTCCCGATTACAAATTTCGGGGATGACAACCTTTTTTACTCCTTGTCCTTCTTGTCGTCATCCCGCAGTGTTTCTATGCGGGATATAAGGTTGTTTACTGCCCGGCCTATACCCCGCATTACACCATTGCGGGGTGACGAGACCGGGGCACTGTACCCCCGTATTGTATCAAAAAAAAAAAACAAGTCAAGCCCTGTGTTTGGGTTCAGATACATGTGAGACTGGATCACCAAACAGAGATCGTCGTTACCTAATCTGT
>CAJOLM010000012.1 GCA_905235355.1 uncultured Elusimicrobiales bacterium | reverse complement strand
CATAGAAGCTTAATTGACAAGCACGGATTGCCTATATCCCCTTGCCAATTTTTACACCAATCCAGTCTCATATGTATTGAACCCTAACAGCCCTTTTTTATCCTCTTTTTACCCCCCTTTTTAAACGGGCGGCTGCCGCGCATGGGCGCGTTGTTTCCCCGCCTAGGAACGTATCAATTTGATATCATATATATATGATTTCACGCGTACTGGCCTTTGCGGCAGAAAAAAAGTTACACCTTACAGGGCTGACGTTTAACTCGGCAGAAGTGGCGCCGGGTTATGTGTTTTTTGCTTTAAAAGGCGTGCATCATGACGGGAATAAATTTATTGCTGACGCGGTGGAAAAGGGCGCGGTACTTATTGTGTCTGCCCAAGAAGCCACCGTGCCGGACGGCGCAGCCTTTTTTCACTCGGACGACATAGACCGCGATATGGCAGATGCCGCGTATGAGTTTTATGGCTGTCCGTCGGACCATTTTCCTATTATTGGCGTGACGGGCACGAAAGGCAAAACCAGCATTTCTTATTTAGCAGAAGCAGCACTGCGCCACGCCGGAAAACAAGTGTCCGTGCTGGGTACAGTTAATTACCGCATCAATGGCCGCGTGATGGCAGACGCGCCTAATACCACACCGCTGGCACTGCCGCTGTTTAAGCTGCTGCATCAAATGCAAAGCGCCAAAACCGACGCGCTTGTAATGGAAGTATCCTCACACTCCTTAGAGCAGCAGCGCGTCAAGCATATGCATTTTGACGCGGCAGTATTTACCAATTTGCAACGTGACCATTTAGATTTTCATCATACCTTTGAAAATTATTTTGCCGCCAAGAAAAAACTGTTTGAGGAACTGCTGTCTGCAGATAATCACAAGCCAAACAAAACCGCTATCATCAATATAGATGATGAATATGGCCGCCGCTTGGTGGATATGCTGCGCGGCAAAGTGCGCGTGATTACTTATGCTTTAGACACGCCTGCAGATTACCGCGCAACGGATATCCGCGAGAGTTTACACGGAACAGAATTTACTGTCAGCGGGCTGCCGGGCAAAATTAATTTGCTCGGCAAACACAATGTGTATAATGCGCTGGCGGCTTTGTGTATTGCGGTGTCGCAAGGGGTGGCAGAAAAAACTGCGCTGGCGGGCCTGCAAACGCTTCCCGGCGTGCCGGGGCGCATGGAGCGCATCACGGAAGCAACAGATTTTTTTGTATTTGTAGATTTTGCTTATACGGACGAGTCTTTGCAGCGGGCGTATAAAACAGTAGAAAATTTTAAACAAGGCCGCGTGATTACGGTGTTTGGTTGCGGCGGCGACCGGGACCGCACCAAGCGTCCGCTCATGGGGCATACCGCGTGCCAAAACAGTGACTTTGTTTTTTTAACTAATGACAATCCGCGTACGGAGCCGCAAGCGCAAATTTTTGCCGATATCCAAAAAGGCATGGAAGGATTTTCTAATTACGAAATAGAGCCGGACCGCCGCGCCGCTATTAACAAAGCCATTGCCATGGCGCGCCCGCACGATATTGTCATTATCGCCGGAAAAGGCCATGAGCAAACGCAAAAAATCGGGCATACGGTGCTGCCCTTTTCAGACCAAGAAACCGCGCGCGAAGCGATTAGGAGCCGTCATGTTTAAACCAGAAAAATTTGCCGGACAAAAAGCTTGTGTTTTAGGACTAGGCCGCAGCGGGCGCGAAGCCGCGCGCTTGCTTGCGCGGCGCGGGTTTTCGGTGCTGGTAAGCGAAGAAACGCAGCCCGAGCATATTCCCGATTTTCCGGCGGGCGTGGAAGTGGAAACGGGCGGGATTAGTGAGCGCGTGTTTGCGTGTGGATTTATTATTAAAAGCCCGGGCATTTTTCCGCAGCACCCGGTGCTGCAAGAAGCGCGCAAGCGCAAAATTCCCATTTTTTCCGAACTGGAAATGGCAATTGCTTTTATGCCTAAAAACATTTGCATTTTGGCTGTCAGCGGGACAAACGGGAAAACGACCACCACCTCACTGCTAGGTGCTATTTTACAAGATTATGTGACGGAGAAAAAATTGCCGCGCCGTGTGTTTGTCTCCGGCAATATCGGGCGTCCGGTGGCGGAAGTGACAGACCAAATCCGCACCAAAGATTTTTTGGTGCTAGAGGTGTCCAGCTACCAATTAGAAGACAGCACCTTTTTCCGCCCGAAAGTGGCCTGCCTGTTAAACATCACGCCGGACCATTTGGATCATCACGGCGGTATGGAAAATTATATACGCGCCAAAGCCCGCTTGTTTAAAAACCAGCGCGCAAACGACTTTGCTGTACTCAACGGCGGTAATGCCTTGTGCGTGGAGTTGGCTGCGGAAATAAAAGCCAAGCTGTCGGCTTTTTCCACACAGGCAAGCCACAGCTTAAAAACGGATGTTTTTTACGACGGAGATGAAATTATTTTTAGTGCCGGATACCGCTTGCGTCCGCCTAAATTAAAAGGGATTCATAATGTAGAAAACGCCATGGCGGCTGCCTTGTGTGCGCTGGCGGTGGGCGTGGATGCTGACGCGGTGCAAGATATGTTTGACCGCTTTGAGCCCATGGAACACCGCATTGAACCGTGTGACAAAGTGCGCGGTATCCGTTTTATTAATGACTCCAAAGCAACCAACATTGACTCTACGCTTACGGCGCTACGTGCGTTTGAAAAAAAGCAAAACATTTGGCTGATTTTGGGCGGACGCGATAAAGGTGCGTCGTATGCGGCGCTCGCGCCGGAAATTACGCCGCGCTGCAAAGGCATTTTGACCATTGGCGAAAGTATGGACAAAATAGCGCGTGAGCTAAAAACCCCGGTGCCGCAGGTGCGCTGCACAACGCTGGAGCAAGCGGTTTCGTATGCGCTCGCACACGGGCACGAGGGCGATATTGTGCTGCTGTCCCCGGCGTGTTCATCCTTTGACCAGTTTAAAGATTTTGAGGAGCGCGGGCGCATTTTCAAAGAACTGGTTGCCAAAATGAAGCAGCTGGAAATTTAATAAAATATAAAAAGATAAAGCGAGTTTTTATGTCCCCCATCAAAGAAGATTACTACGAGATTTTAGGTATTTCCCGCACGTCCACGCAGGTGGAAATCAAATCTGCCTTCCGCCGAGCGGCGATGAAATGCCACCCGGATTTACATCCCGGCGACAAACAAGCCGAGGAACAATTTAAAAAAGTAAACGAAGCGTTTTCCGTCCTGTCCGACCCGCAGAAAAAACAGATGTATGACCAGTACGGTCACGACGGCGTAAATATGGGCGCCGGCGGGTATGGTGGGTTTAATGCGTCCGGCTTTGGGGACGTGGGCGATATTTTCAGCTCTGTATTTGGCGATATTTTCGGCGGTGGTTTTGGTGGTGGACGCGGCGGCAGAGCACGCGCGCAACGCGGCGAAGATTTAAAAACCGACGTAGAAATTACGCTGGAGCAAGCCTATGAGGGACTAGAAAAAGAAATCACCTACACGCGCACAGACCGCTGCGCGGTATGCGGCGGATCAGGTGCGGAAGAAGGCAGCTCCACCAAAACGTGCCGCTCGTGCAACGGCTCGGGTACGGTGGTATACCAGCAAGGATTTTTTAGCATGCGCCAGACGTGTCCCGATTGCGGCGGCAAAGGAACAGTGGTAGAAAAACCGTGCAAAAAATGCCGCGGCTCCGGTGTAGAGCGTGTAAAAGAAAAGCTGACAGTCAAAATCCCTTCCGGTGTGCGCACAGGCGTAACGCTGCGTATTTCCAACGGCGGAGATATCGGCCGCAATGGCGGCGGGTATGGGGATTTATATGTGGAAATGCACGTCAAAGAGCACGCCGTTTTTCAGCGTGACGGAGACGATTTGGTGCTACCTATTAACATTAGTTATCCGCAGGCGGTGCTGGGCGGCAGTATCAAAGTACCCACGATTGAAGGCAAAGAAATAGAGGTCACTATTCCCAAAGGTACGCAATTTGGCGAGGTGCTAAAAATGCAAGGCTGCGGCATGCCGCGCCTGGGCAAAAAAGGCTTTGGGGATTTGCTGCTGCAGGTGCACATTGAGGTGCCGCGCAAACCTACTGCCCGGCAGAAAGAGCTGCTGGAGGAGCTGGCTAAAGAGACGGGCGGCAAAAAAAGTCTTTTTGAAAAACTGTTTCAAAAGTAACTGATTATATCTGATAACTCTGATAACCCGCGCTATATCGGCGCGGGTTTTTGTTATGTGGTTGACGAAAAAAGGGGGCGCAGTAGGGCGCAGAAAATAGGGCTTGACTTGTTTTTTTTTTTTGGTACAATACGGGGGTATGGTAGCAAAATTACAAAAGGAGAAAAACATGAAACGAGCATTTACACTTATTGAACTACTTGTTGTCGTGCTGAGTATCGGCATATTGTCTGCTGTCGCGCTGCCGCAATATCAAAAAGCGGTGGATAAAACGCGTATGGCACAACTAATGACATTAGGTGCAGCGGTCAAAACCGCACAAGAGGAATATTATTTGGCAAACGGGGAATATACACAGAATTGGGATAATTTGTCCTTGTCTTTTGAAGGGAGTGTGTCTGGTCCTACTCTGACAAACTCTCAAGGTTGGGAGTTAGTGTTGGTAAAATATAACGGCTCTCAACCCTCATCTGTATATATATACGATAGCCGCTTGCCAGAAGTGCTACTTATTGTAGCGTATGCACACGCTGATTTAGATGGTACAGGTTGGGATAATGCGCGTGTCTGTTATGCAACAGCCACAAACACCCGGGCTAACAATGTATGCAAAGCTGTATCCGGTAAGAGCGTAGGAAGCGCTACCGGTGACTATAATACTTACCGGTTCTGATACGCCATGCAGCAGTTGCCCAGCATACACTGTTGGCAAGCGCAATTGGCCTTCTGCTTTTTTTCTACTGCGTGCAAAAGTTTTTTGGCAAAGTCTGTCAGCGTTGGATCGCGTGCGCCCAGTACCAACAGGATATCACCCGGTTGCGCCGCAGCTGCCATATCGGCAAGCAATTTCTCGCGGCACGCATCAAAATGCACAGGCACGCCGTTGGCCTTTAAGCCTTCATACACGCTTTTGCTTGTAACCCCTTCGGGGATTGTGCCGCCCGGATAATACACTTCGGTCAGCCACAGGCCGTCACTCGGGCCAATGCATTGGCTCAAGTTTTCCACAAATTCCGGCGTTAGCAGTTTAATAGACGTAAACGCATGCGGCTGATAGAATGCCAGCACGCGTTTGCCGCGCAAGTGCGCCGCATCAATCGTGGCGTGCAATTTGTGCGGATTGTGTGCAAAATCGTCAATGACTTCAATGTTATTGTAGCTACCAATGGAAGCAAAGCGGCGCGCAACGCCGGAAAATTTTTCCAGCGCGGCGGCGGCAGTTTTCAAATCTACCTCACACTCCAGCGTGGCAGCCACAGCGGCGGTAGCATTGGCAATATTGTGCAGCCCCGGGATATTTAAGTGAAATTTCTGTCCGTTGATTTCAAAGTCAGAGCCAAAGCCGTTTGCGCGTATATTTTCCGGGTGAATATCACCTTGGTGTAAGCCAAATGTTTTGCACCCGGCGCCGGCTGCTTTTAAGTTGTCTTCTTCTACATTGACGATAGCTTTTTGGCAGTTTTTGACAAATTGGGTAAAGAAACCTTGCAGTACATCAATTTCCTTGTGGTCTTTGCGCAAGTTTAAACACAGGCCCAAAAACGGCTGGTATTTGACGATAGAGCCGTCACTTTCGTCTGCTTCAATCACGAGCAAATCAGACGCGCCTTTATACACATTTCCAAAAACGCCCTGCTCTTTTTGCAGCGATAAAATAGCCGCGCCCGTAATGACGGACGGACTCTTGCCCGCGTATGCCAAAATTTCATACACCATGGCGGTGGTGGTGCTTTTGCCGCTGGTGCCGGAAACGGCAATGGTGCGGTGTTCGGCCACGTGTTTGGCCAGCAGCTCAGAGCGGTGCATCGTCGGGATATCCAGCTCTTTGGCTTTTTTGATTTCCGGGTTGTCACTTTCGATGGCAGAGGATAAAATCACTAAATCCGTGTCTTTATCCAGGCCGCTTCCGTCCTGCGGAAAAAGTTTAATGTTTAATTTTTTTAAATAATCCCACAACGCTAAATCATTGTATCCTTTGCTGATTAAGCGGTCTGACCCGGTGACCGTGTCTCCGCCCATGGCGTGCAGTTGCGCCAACGCGCTCATGCCCACCCCGCCAATACCTACAAAATGAATTTTCATATTAGTTCTGTCCTTTTTTACAGAGTTTTAAAACGGCTTTTGCATAATCTGACATGGTGTAAAATCCCGCCGGGCGTTTGACGAGCCATGCGGCAATTTGCACGGCAGAAGCGGCAAATAAATCCCGGCTTGCCGCCTCGTGCGTTAAAGTAATTTTATCATACGGTGTGGTTAACATGAGCTGATGTGTGCCGGGCACTTCGCCCACGCGCTCATATGTAATTTTTTCCACCGGGAAATTGATTAATTCAGCCAGTTTTTTAGCCGTGCCGGACGGCGCATCTTTTTTATGCGTGTGATGAATTTCGTGCAGCGCACGGTCATATCCGGCGTACATTTGAGATGCTTTTTGCAGCAGCTGCCCAAAGAAATACACACTTAAACTGACATTAGGCGCATAGAAAAGCGGGATTTTGTGCTCCTCTTGCATTTGAAACAAAAAACGCTCCGGCAAATTGGTCGTGCCGATTAAACAGGCGGCCTTGTGCTCTTTAGCCCAATTAAACGCATCTTGCGCGCCTTCGGGCGAAGAAAAATCAATAATGATATCGCCGTGCATATCAAAGCCGTCACCTGGCTCCCGTCCGCCGGCTATTTCCAGCTCTAGCTGCGGATTTTCTTTAATAAGGCGCGCGATAGCTTGGCCCATTTTACCCGCTGCGCCGTTGATGATTACTTTTTTGATACCTGATTTTTTCACAAAAATTTCTCCAGTAAAAGCTCCACAATTTGTCGCGCGTTCATAGACGCTCCTTTGAGCAAATTATCAAAGGTTACAAAATAGTGAATAATGTTCGGCTCCTCGGTGTCGCGGCGCAAGCGGCAAGCATACGTCGTTTCTTGTCCGCTAACTTGCTTGGGAGTGAGGACGTCTTCGCTATATTTTAAATTAGGAAAATTATTCCACAATTTTTTCACTTGCGACAAATCAAAATTTTCTTTGGCTTTGAGCGTTACGCCTAAACTATGCGCGTTTTCCACCGCCACACGCACCGTGTGAGGGTATACTTTGATGTGCGGCAAATCCAAAATTTTGCGCGTTTCATACAGGCCTTTTAATTCCTCAGAAGTAAATCCGTTCTCTTGAATAGAGCCAATGAGCGGTACGCAATTATTTTCATACAAAGAGCCGGGTGTGCGGAACTGCTCCAGCAGTTTTTTCCCGCCGCCGCTAATGGCTTGGTACGAGCAGAAAAATACTTCTGTCAGCGTGTAATGAGCCAGCAGCGGTTTAAGCGTCATGACGAGTCCGGTCGTCGTGCAATTGGGGCTGGCAATTAGATGTGAGGCTTCTGTAATAGCCCCCGGATTAATCTCCGGGATTACCAGCGGCACATTGGGCTCTTGGCGAAACTGCGCCGACATATCCACTATAAATTTCACGCGGTCTTTTAGCTCGCTTACCAGGCGCACGCTGTCTGCATTATCTGTGCATAAAACGGCAATGTCCAGCGCGGGGATAGTATCCTGCCGGCCAAAAGTTTTCAGTTCAAAGGGCGTTTTTACTTGCTTTAATTGTGCAAGCAGTTTTTGCCCGACCATGCCATTAATTCCGACAATGCCAACTGTTTTCATAACACTCCTAAATCAAAAGAGATTTGTCCGTGCTTTGCAAAATTTCGTCTACTTGTTTTTTGTGCGCATCGGAGACGGGGCCTAACGGCAAGCGCACCGTTTCCCCGCCGACACCCAAGCGCGAAAGTAAGTATTTTACGCAGGTGGGATTTGTTTCTGTGTAACACGCTTTAATCAGCGGGTAGGCTTTGGAAAAAATGCTAAAAGTCTGCTCGGTATTTCCCTTTTGCCAAGCGGCATGCATTTTGACAAAAGCGGGTGCCAGCACATTGGCTGCGGCACTAATAATGCCCGAAGCATGCAGCGCTAAATACTGCGGAAACAAATCATCATTGCCGCATAAATAATTTATTTTTTTGGCAAAATGTACGGCGGTATCTGTCACTTGTGACATATCATAATCAGACTCTTTGACCGCTTTAATTTGCGGCACTTGTTCCAGCAAATCTTTTAGCACGGCAGGCGGTAATTTTAGCCCGGTGCGCCCCGGAATATGATACAGCACAATGGGTGCACCTAATTGGGCCGCTTGGCGGTAATGTTCAATCAGCCCGGACGGATTGGGCTTATTATAATACGGAGTAACAATGAGTACACCGTCGGGATTGTGTTTGAGTGCGGCCTCTGTATTTTTGAGCATGGTGCGCGTGCAATTGGTGCCAGTGCCGATAATTACTTTCACGCGGTGATTAATCTGTTTGATAGCGGCGCACAAAAGCTCGTCTTTTTCTGCTTCGTCCATGGTGGCTGCTTCGGCGGTGGTTCCTAATAAAACTAACCCGTCAATGCCGGACTTAATTTGTTTTTCCAGTAAAACTTCCAGTGCTGCAAAATCTATTTTCCCCTCGGTAGTAAAAGGGGTGGCTAGTGCTGTATATACTCCGGTAAACATAGGCGCCTCCTGGGCCCGCACGCGTGCGGTATTTCTCCCAACTATTCTAGCATTAATTTGTATAATGAAGGGAGATTTTATATGTAAGGAGAGAAGTATGGAAGAAGAACAAAAAAATATCCCCGGGCAAGAAACAGCCGAGCCGGCTGCATCTGCGCCGGTAGAAATTCCGTTGCCGCAAGAAGCGGCGGCCGGGCAACCGTGTGCGGGCCGTAGCGGATTTTGGTTTTTTGTATTACTGGCGGCGTTTTGTGTGTCGGCGGTGTGCGGTGTTTATTTAACAATGAAGCCGGGTATGTCTTGCGCCGAAAAAACAAAAAAAGACAAATCTTCTTTCGCTTTTTCTTCTAAGAAAAACAGCAACAAAGAAGGCATTGCGTGGATTAAAGTACGCGGCGTTATCTCTGAAGAAGAAAACAGCTCTCCGTTCGGACGTTCCAATTCCGCTTCTGCCATTGCAAAACGCGTGCGCGAAGCGGCCAAAGATGATAATGTGAAAGCCATTGTGCTAGACATTAACTCTCCGGGCGGTACAGTTGCGTCTGTACAAGATATTTACGGTGAATTATTAGCCGCTAAAGAAAAAGGCAAAAAAATTGTTGCCCTTATGCGCGACGTGGCAGCCAGCGGCGGATTTTATGTGGCCATGGCGGCAGACAAAATTGTGGCCGAACCGGGCACGATTACCGGCTCTGTGGGTGTCATTATGCAAGCGGGTAATGTAGTGGGCCTGTTTGATAAACTGGGCATCCAGGTTACGCCGATTACGTCCGGTAAATACAAAGATATCGGCTCTGCCTACCGCCCGATGACAGAGGCCGAAAAAGCTTTGTTGCAAGATATGGTCAATGATACTTATTCGCAATTTTTTGCCGTCGTGCAACAAGGCCGCCCGCAGGTGAGCCCGGAAGTTTTGACTGAATATACGGACGGCCGTGTCTTTACCGGGCAGCGTGCGTTTAATTTGGGTTTTATTGATAAATTAGGCGGCGAAGAAACCGCTCGCTTGTTGGCGGGGGAACTGGCTGGTCTGAAAGACCCAAAAATTATCAACCAAAAAAGCGACAGCTTGCGTGAGCTGATTTTCTCTTTTGGCGCAGCAGCGGAAAGCAAAAGCTTGAGCAAAGAATTGCAAAGCATGAGCACGCCAAACGTGTCTTATTTGTGGATGTTTTAAGAGGAAACTATGCGGTCTTTTTTAAACGCTTATTTTTCATACCGGAAAGATCCGGCCCTGGCTATCCGTAACCTGGTGGTGGAGCGGCATTTTGGCGCAGCCTTTTTGGGCTACGGCGTGGCTGCTTTGTGCTGGGTATGTTTCTTTTGGACAGGGAGTGCCTTAAGCGCGCCTGGTTTTTTCTGGCGGTTTTTATTCTTCTGGCTGCTGGAGATTTCCGTAGGATATGTGTGGGCGGCTTTGTCGGGTCTGGTGCTGAATTTCTTTTCGGAAAATAATGGCCCTTCTGCGCTGTTTATTGCGCTGGGGGTGTCCGGCTTTGTGCAAGGCTTGCTTTTGTGGTTTGCCTTAGTGGCGGCCATGGTGCCGAGTTTGCATAGCGGAGCACTGGTATGTTTGCTGCTGCTGGTGACGCTGCTGCTGCGCTTTGGTTTTGCCGCATTGAATATGGCGCGCGCGGTGCAAATTAGCCTGAAAAAAGCGGTGGCTACATTATGCTTTGTGCTGGTGCCTGCGTTGGTGCTTATGATGTTGTTTGTCGGCACAATTGTGTTACTAGCCAACTAATAATTAGACGTATTACCCTGTATTTTTAAGGAGCCTTTCGGGGCTCCTTTTTTATTTGTCTGGGTGGGGGTCCCAGATTTGGGCCTAATAGAACTTTTTGAGTACCTTACAGGCCACCCCAGGCGGGAGCCTGGGGTGGCCTGTAAGGTACTCAAAAACCCCGGGGTTATCCCCCGGGGTCCGTGTCAGAAATAAACCTTATTTCTCTGGCTGTACTTTTCCTTTTCCGGTGCGGTTAATTTGCTTCGGCCAGCCTTTATATTCTACTAGTCCTCGGCCTTGCGTTTCAGCATTGAGCGTGTCGGAAACACGCACGCCAATATGCGCTGAACGTTCTGCCATCACATCTGCATTTTCTGCCTGCAAACTGCTGGCATTAATTTCACTGCGATCACGCGCAATTAAAGAAGCAGTCTGTACCCGGCCTTTGATTTCCGTTTCGGACGAATGCATGCTCTCCACACTAACCGTAGCACCATTAAGCCCCGTGATAGCAATATCCGCCCGGTTATTTGCTTGCGTCATCACGCTGTCACAATCCGCACGGTCTGCATCAAAAGAGGCACGGTCTGCCGCTGTCACCTGCAAAGTTTGACAGGTCAACCGATCTATTTCCACTCCCGCTTCGCCGGTAAGATCTGCGCGTACCGCTTGCGCCTGCAACTCGTCAATCTCTATTTCCGCCTGACCGCCCGCAATAATTTCCAGCTCGTCCACTGCTAGCGGCGCGTGAATATGTATTTCTCCGGCTTCTTTAATTTCAATGCGTTTGAGCACTGGTGCAGATACTTGCACGCGCAACTGCTGATCGCCTAGTACAAAAATCGGCTCTTTATAATGGATTTCTAACACACCGTTTTTACTGGCAATCTCCACCAGGTCTGCCAAATTATACGGTCCGTTAAACGAAACAGTATAAGCCTCTTCCGCCGCTTGCTGAAACTCTACCTCAATCTGGCCCTGTACCACTAAAGCTGAAAAGGATTCTACATTATATGCTTCTTGCGTTTTATAATCTACGCTACCCATTACTGTACGCGGCTTGGCAGCGGCCGGCCAAGCACATAGCATACTTATGATTACTACCCACAGAATTTTTTTCATGTTTTCCCCCTTTATATTCCGCCCCTGCGCGGGCCGAAAATTAAGTAATATAAGTAAACAAAAAATAACCCTATTTTCATAGGGTTATTTTTAATTAGATGATAGAAGTGTTTATTTCCAAGCGTCATACATATTCTTAAGAGCTTGGCTATACAGGTCTTTTTCCAAGGCTTTCTTGACTATTTTTTCTTGTCTTTGTTGCGGCTCACGTTGCTCGTTTGCTTCTAATTCTTGTTCCAATTTTTTCGCGAGGCTGAAATATGCAGCAACCTTCTTGCTTTGGCCCAACACCTCACACATCAAAGCTGCATCTTTATAATTATCAGAATATATATACTCTGAATTGAGACGCTCCATATTCTCAAACGCTTCTAATCGGGCACGCGTAGCCGGAAAATCGTTTGCATACACTTCCTTAATTTCCGCAAGGGTCAGGTTGTCAATTGTTTCCATTAATACCGCGCCATCAGGCACAGACTGGTAGGCATTTCCATATTCGTCATACTGCCAAATATCTACTTCTTGACCCTTTACAGCAAATCTATGAATAGGTAAACCACCCACACGGCGATTACCGAACATTTTGTATTCATAGGCTTTATAAATTAACTGCCACACTTCCACATCATTTGCGTTTTTGCCTTTTATTTTTTTCAACGCTTTTAAAGCCTCGTCTGCGTTTCGGCTCGGCAATATAACATCACCCGGTCCTTCAATTTCATCAATTGGGCACATCATGGCGTTTGCATAGTTAAAGGCCGCATTATAGGAATCCGGATTACGGCGGTATACATCTTCAATCGCATAAAATAAATTGACACGCTCTTGAAAGCAAGTCATTTCTCTTACATATTCTTCCGGGTTGGTTTCTTCCGCGTCAAAATAAAATACTCCCGGCAGCTCTGCACGCTGCAAAGCAAGCACTTGCTTGGTCGCGCGGTTAAATTCACCCTTATAGCCGCAATTCTGTGCAAAAGTCACAGACCCAACAAATAATACTGCTAACAACAATAATCCCTTTTTCATGTTTTGCTCCTTTTTAAAACTCTCTTACATTTATAGTATATAGTTCGGCAACGGTTTGTCATGAGTCCTTGGGCCTAGAATTTGCTGACCAAAGGGCCTATATGTTTTTGGGCCCTGCAAGCGCTTGTGCGGGACGTCTATAAATTTAGTAGAATAAATTAACTTACTACGAGGTATCTCTCTATGAGCAACCGCAGAATGGCCAGAGAATGTGCTTTACAATGTTTATACTATGCCGATAGTGCCAAAATGTTAGACGGTACAAAAGTGGCTCCGTACGCGGCTGATTTCAAACGCGAATTGGGCGACAATTTTTCCTTCTGCCAAGATTTGGTCAACGGCACAACGGGCAATTTGCCGCAAATTGATGCCCTGGTTTCCAAATACGCACGCAACTGGACCATTGAACGTATGTCGGTGGTGGACCGCGCGATTTTGCGCATGGCTGCTTACGAGCTAGTATTTAGTACCGAGAGAACCCCTATCCCTGCCGTCATAGATGAAGCGATTGAACTTGCCAAAAAATACTCCACGGATAATTCCGGCAAATTTATCAACGGACTTCTGGATCAACTAAAAAAAGAACGTAAATAACCGGGGGCACTATGGGAGCCAGTCCTGCCGAAGAAATTGCACGTTTACGCAAAGAAATAGAATTTCACAATCACCGGTATTATGATTTGGACGATCCCATCTTGTCCGATACCCAATATGATGAGCTGTACCAACAGCTTAAAGCGTTAGAAACCCAATATCCTCAATTTGCCTCTGCCGATTCCCCCACCCAAAAAGTGGGCGGCCACGCAAGCGCTACATTTGCTCCGGTTATGCACGGCGTGCCTATGATGAGCCTGGACAATTCGTACAATGCCGAAGATGTGCAAGCCTGGCACGAACGCTGCGCCAAGCTGCTTGGCAGCGATAGTTTTGAAATGGTACTGGAAGCCAAAATAGACGGGGTATCTTGCTCGCTAACCTATGTGGACGGCGTGCTGACCACCGCCGCCAGCCGCGGCGACGGAAAAACCGGCGAGGATATTACCGCCAATGTGCTGCACGTGCATGGCATACCGCACCGCCTGTCTAGTGCGCCTGCGGGCGTGCTGGAAGTGCGCGGAGAAATTTATTTAAACAAAGCTGACCTGGCCGCTTTAAATGAAAAGCAAGCCGCGCGCAATCAAATCATTTTTGCTAATACCCGCAATGCTGCCGCCGGATCGCTGCGCCAAAAAGACCCTGCTATCGCCGCTGAAAGGCCCTTACGCTTTTTCGCGCACTCCTTTGGGCGCGGGGATATTCAAGCGGGCAGCTTTAGCGCGTTTATTGATACCTGCCGCCAATGGGGTTTTGATGTTTCCCCGGTGCGGTTGCAAACTACTTCGCTGACGGAAATTATTAAGTTTTATCACGACTTTGACAACAAGCGCCATGACCTGGCCTTTGATACCGACGGGCTGGTCATTAAAGTAAATTCCTTTACGCAGCAAAGTATTTTGGGTAGTACCGCCAAAAGCCCGCGCTGGGCTATTGCCTTTAAATATCCCGCCGAACAAGTGACTACAACCGTTAATAATGTACTTTTTTCCGTCGGGCGTTCTGGCATTGTCACACCCGTAGCCCAGGTGCAACCGGTTTCGTGTGCGGGTGTAGTCATTTCTAATGCCACGCTCCACAATTTTGATGAGGTTAAACGATTAGGCATACGCGTAGGCGATAAAGTAATTATTGAGCGCGCGGGCGAGGTAATCCCCAAAGTGGTCAAAGTGGTGGAGCATTTAGGCCAACAAGATATTCTCCCACCAACGCAGTGTCCGTCATGCGGACGCCCGGTGTATAAGGCCGAAGGCGAAGTGGGATATTATTGCGTCAATCCGTCTTGTCCGGCACAAATCAAGGGCCGCATTTTGCACTATGCCAGCCGCGGAGCCATGGATATTGAAGGCATGGGTGACGCAGTGGTGGACGAACTGGTGGAGCGCCAATTTGTCACGCATATCACGGATTTATATGAACTCAATTTTTTCCATTTGCTGTCTTTAGAAAATTTCAAAGAAAAGAAATCGCAAAATCTGCTGGACGGATTAGAGGCCAGCAAAAAGCGGCCGCTTTCGCGCTTGCTCTTTGCGTTGGGGATTGCGTTTGTGGGGGCCAAGACGGCAGAAGTGCTGGCGGACCATTTTCATCATTTGGATAATTTAATGAAAGCCACCCCGGAAGAATTGCAATTAATTCCCGACATTGGCGCGGCGGTTTCCCAAAGTGTGTATGATTTTTTCCACGACCCGACGGCGCGTGAGCAAATTGAACAGCTGCGCAAAATCGGGCTTAATTTTACGCAACCCGAAAAGCAGGTTTCCTCGCGCGTATTAGAAGGTAAAACCGTTGTGTTTACCGGAGAAATGGAAGGTATGACCCGCACCGAGGCCGAGCAGCTGGCGCGCCAACACGGCGCCAAAACCAGCGGCAGCGTATCGGCCAAAACCTCTTTTGTAGTGGCAGCCAAAGCCGCCGGAAGCAAGCTTAAAAAAGCACAAGAACTGGGCGTTCCCGTGCTTTCTCCAGACGAGTTTTTTGAAATGATTAAAGGTTAAGCCGATAGTCTTTTAGCCCTTCATACGTAGCGGTATATTCACCACCCATACCTAAACAAACTGATTGGCTAAGTGTATCATTTTCATTGGCACGGCAAGATTGGCCCCCCAGCCTGCACGGGTAAAAATTTTGCAGGTAAGATATTCCTTGATATTTTCCAATTACTGCACCACCGGTGCCTGCGTCATTGACCCATATTCCAAAACGATACTCATTTCCACTAGCACTCGTTCCGTCCGCGCTCATAGAAAATGCAGCTGGTAACTCAATGTCTAAATCTGTCAGTTTAGTTGCCAAACTGCCGTTTGCCAGGCAGTAGCGCACTTCGGCTTCCGCCACGCTGCGCGTTAACACAATAGCTTGTGTAAGGCGCGCCCGCGTGACCGCTTTTTGATATTGCGGCAAGGCAATAGCTGTTAAAATACCAATGATAAGTACGACGATAAGTAGCTCAATAAGTGTGAAAGCGTTTTTGCTGTCA
>CAJOLM010000011.1 GCA_905235355.1 uncultured Elusimicrobiales bacterium | reverse complement strand
TCGGGGATGACATATATTTTATAACGGCGGGGTAGTCGCGTGTGGCAGGCCGTTAAGAAGGATTTTACTCTAGGCTAGTAGGCAAGGGGTTGATCCCTATTGTGAAAAACCCCCCGCTTCGCGGGGGGGATGTTTATTTATGCCGGTAACTTTGCAAGCAAATTTAATTTTTTACTTCTAACTGACCGGCAGCTGTGTGCGCGCTAAATTCTGGCGCGTACATGGATTGCACTTGCGCCGGCAGCGCGTGATAATGCCCCGCCAGTGTGGGGCGCAAGGTATAGCGCAGCACATATTTTCCGGCAGGCACGCGGTCTAAAAAGAAATTCGTGCTGCCATCGCGCACTTCGCGGTAATAGGACAGCGCGTCCCACGTCCAGCCGCTGGCTAAATCCGTATTTTCAAATCCGGTCGGTTTGGGGTCTGTGAGCATCACAAAATCAAACGCAGCCGACGCACTCAGCGTCAGCTCCACTTGCACAGTGCTGCCCACCGGGATTTCTTCATCTGCTGCTAGCTCGCGCACGTTTTCGCGTCCGTTTTCTTGGTAACTGAGTAAATAGCGGCGTGATACGTTGAGCACACCTGGCTCAGAAGCCAGCGCATGGGCGGTAGTATATACCGCATCCAGCGTGACAAATCCCGTCAGACCGCCGCGTTTAGTCACTTGTGCGGTGTAATACTGCGCGGGGACATTTTCAGCCGTTTGCGTCCAGGATAATTGCTCGCTGAAATCCATGGGTTCAAAATGCAGCGTTTCTTTTTTATCACCCCAGTTGAGCTGATATTCCGCCGGGTCGTCTAATAAACCGCGGTGGCGCATATAATCCAGCAGCGCATACACAGTTTGCGCGGAAGCAGCACTGTCTTGCCACACTTGGCTCTTGCGGTTAAAGAGCAGCCATTTGACCAGATCTGCGGCTTTGTCCGATTCCGGGCGTACTTCCAGCAAGGTTTGCAGCGTGGCGGTTTGCGTGGTTAGCGTGTCGTTGTACCACAACCAGCTTTGCGCTTCGGGTGCAAAATAGCCGCCCACCACCGGGTCAAATTTCATACGGGAAAGCACCAGGTCCAAATAATTTTGCGCCTTGGTGTTTTCGCCCAATCGGTAATAGGCCGCAGCCGCATAGGTTTGTCCGAGTGCCGTCATATAAGCGGCGTGTTTGTCTGCATAATCCAGCCATTTTTTGACGGGTGCTTTGCGGACGGATTTCCAATCTTGCGGAAACGCCGTAAACACGTACGCGGCATATAAAGCATAGGAAACGGCGGAGTAGGACGCATCAGCCTGCGTCAAATTTTTCTCAATACGCGGCGCAATCCACGTAAGGGCTTTCTCTGCAGAAGCTTGCGGTACTTCGCCGCCATAGCGCAAAATTTGCGCATAGGAAGCCAGCAGGCGTAGCGTGATAAATTCACTCGGTTTGCCGCCCGGCATCCAGGTAAAACCGCCTTCCGGTGTTTGGTAGGATGCCAGTTTGTTTTCCACCTGGGTGCGCGTCTTTTGTACGGCGGCGGGATCAAACAAATCTGTCAGAAATTCTTTGCGCTCGGCTGCGCCGCGGGACTCTTGCAGCCAAGGCGTCTCTTGCAATAACACTAACCGCGCCGGATCGGAAATATTCCAGGACGGGGTTTGACTGTCGCGGTGGGGGATTTTATCCACGGCGGTTTGCAAAAGCGGATAGGTTTTGTAAAACGCGTTTACCACCGCTAGCGGCACATAGCGGTTAGCCAGGCTCAAAGCGTCCTCATAGCCTGGGCGCAACAGCTGCGGCATGGCATTAAACACACGTAGCAAAAGCCCCGGATCCACCCGCAGCGTTACTGCGGAAACAGCGCGCGTATCGTCGGCAGTAAGCAGATTTTTAAGCTGTAGCGTTTGGGTGCCGTTGTCCAGCGCGGCGGTAACGCTTTCCGCTAGACGCTTCTTGGAAGGCAGCAGCGGCAGCTGGCGGCTTTCAGCATCTGTATTGTTTCCGGCACGCAGCGTGGCGGTCAGTTGCAATAGACCCACTCCGGCGGGCACGGTGACAGGCCACGTCAGCGCAACATTGCCATTTGCGGGAACGGTTACGCTTTGCGTGGTCTTTTCAAGGCTGAATTGCGCGGCAACATCTTTTCCGTCCAGTAAGAGGTCCAGCGTTACTTCCGCATTTTGCTTTTTACCCGTTATATTGGTCACTTGCACGACTAAAGTGGTCTGGTCATTTTCGCGCCAAAACCGCGGCAAAGACAAGCGGACCATCAAGTCCTTGCGGGTCACAGTTTGGGCGGTCAAATTGCCGATACTGGCATCTAATGTAAACGCAAGGGCTTGTATGTTCCAAGCCGTTAAACTCTGCGGCATAGTAAAACTGACCGTGCCTTTTCCGCCTGTAATAGGCAGCATGGGGTTAAAATAGGCCGTTTCCGAAAAATCCGTGCGCACTGCATTTGTATCCTCATTTGCCGGAGCAGCTTCCGCTACAGCGACGTCGCGCGCATCATCCATGTCAGCACTTGTCATAGCGGTTTCCTCTGCTGCGGCATTTTTGGCAAAAGCGGCGCGGGTGGCTAGCATGGGGGCGGCTTCTTTCATAGTGGCACCCAAGGCGTAATTGTAGCGCGCCCAGCGCGGCTGCAAATTGAGCTGCGGCATTTGCGGGGCTTGCAAAAATGTATTGAGGTAACAAGTTCCTGCGCAGAAAGATTGCGCATACGCGTGGCGGTCTGTCGTGGAAAAATTGCTGCGCCAGCTGGCTTGCGAAAATAATTTTTGCAGCGTGAAGGCAGGCTCGGTCTGGCGGTAATAGTCCAAAGATTTGTCATACACGCGTAGCGTGGCTTGGGCATTAACAAGGTGACCGGCAGCGTCGCGGGCGGTAAGCGTCCAATTAACCTTTTCGGCAGGCTTTACCGCTTCGGGCACGGGCATAGAAAGCGTGAGCTCTTTATTATCAAACGGCACTTCTACTTGCGTATCGGCAGAGTATAACTCGTAATTGCTCGCGCCGAACCAACGCAAGAAAATGCCGCCGCGCCACGCATTTTGAATAGGCAGGGTGTAAATCTCCACCCCGCTGCCTATGCGCTCTGAAAAGGCCAAAAATTGGCCGTCTTGATATACTTCCAGGCGTTTGGGACCTTGCTGTTTTTGCGCGCCGATTAAAAATTTAGCCTGGCTACCCGGGTAATATGTTTTATATTGCGCTAGTGCCACGGCGGGCAGCGCCAGGTGCGATTGCTTGGCTGCCACCAGGAAAACCAGCTCTACATTATCAGCATTTTTGGCGGTCAGTTTTAATTTATAAATGCCTTCGGAAAGCGCGGGCAGCGGCAAGGCTGTGTCTGTGTCTTTTTCGGCGGTAAATTCCCGGCGGGACACGCTGCGCAGCTCTTTATTTTGACCGTACCAGGTTTCCAAAGAATTGTGCGAAGACATATTTTCTTGGCTGGGTAAGACGTTTTCAAGCTGCACAATTTCTGCCGTAAATTTACCCGCGATAGGCTGGCTGTTTACGTCTAACAGCTTCACTTGTGCGAGTGTGCCGGCTGTGTTTTCCTCGTAAAATCCCTGATGAAAGGAAGTAGAGAAAAAGGCACTTTGTTTAGCTGCTTTATAAATTTGCGTGGCATCAATGGCACGGCCGGACGCGTCAAATACAGATACCGCTACTTCAAATTTATAGGGCCAGTTAGCTTCGCTGCCTGTTTGCGGCGTGAAGGAAACTGTAAAATTACCGTCGGTATCAGTAGCAGTTTCGCCGCTGGCAATCACTTCAGGCTGCGAGTATGGGCGGGAGCGCCACCACCAAAATGGCGGATGATAAATCGTGCGCTTGACGGAATATTTGACAGTAGCCTTTTCCAGCGGCGCGCCGAAATAGTAGCGGGCCGAGCCGTCTATATGCGCCTCTTTGCCATACTGCAAGGTAGAGGCGGGGGAAAGGGTCACTTCATATTCCGGGCGTTTATATTCTTCTACTTGAAAAGAAGCGTCACTCGTGTAGTCACGTTTAGCAGCCTTGTAGGTGGCTTTCACATGGTAAGTGCCCAACAGCCCAGTTTCCGGCAACGTAAAGGATGTTTTAGCAGTACCATAGGCATTGAGCGAAAGGGTTTTCTCCAGCACTTTTTCGTAATTTGTGTCGCGCAGAACGAGCGTAACCTGTTTATTGGCAAGCGTCTTAAAACCGCGGCTCGCTTCTTCAAAGCCATATACTGCCAGTTGCACTTCCTGGCCCGGGCGGTAAATAGCGCGGTCCGTTTCCGTAAATAATTTTACAGGCGGTTTGCTGGCAAAATTAAAATAAACAGAGCCGGGTGTAAAGGCGGTACTGCCTTGGTAAGTGGCCTTGGGCGTAATATGGTATGAGTCTGTCTTGCCGTTTATTTGCAAGGTGCGCGATAAGGCGAGCAGGCCGTTTGCGTCCGTGCGGCCTGTAGAAGGCGCAGTATTGCGGGTGGTAAAATAAGTAATATCTGCATTGGAAACAGGCTGCCCAGTTTTAAAATCCAGCGTATAAATGCGGAAGATTTTGGGCGTAACTGTTTTGAGCTGCGTGGTGTGATACCCCGCGGGATTATCTTCAATGCCGGTGGTGACAAACATAGCCAAATCCGTGGCATTTAGCACGGTAGCTTGCAGCGCTGTTTGCTGGCCTGTAAACTGCGGCTCGGTAGAAAATACTGCTGCGTAAAATCCGCGTTTAGTAAGCGGGGGAAGTGTAAAAGTTTGCTCGGCATAAGCGTGCGGTTTTTCGTAGGAGATGTTTTTCTCTTGTATGGTGAGCGGTTGGCGCTTTACCAGCTGCGGGATTTTGTCAGAGGAAATATAGGTCAAATAATCCCAAGAATAGTGATTGTTTGCCTGGTTCCACTCTTTCAAATCTTCGGCGGAAATTTCATACAATTTCATCCATACTTTTTCTGCATTACGGGCGGAAACTTGTAGCTCGGTATGGGCGGGATCTTGGCTGGCCGCGGCGGGTTTTACAGACAGCTGCGGCTGGCGGATTTGCGCGGCTAAATTTGCGCACGACTGGGTGTAATAATTTTCTCCCAGTTGCGCCACCGCCCAATCGCACAGGGCAACCGCCTGGGCATATTCTTCATAGTTATTGAGCCACGTGGCAGCCTGTAGCGCGGCATAAGATTGCCCATAAGCGGCCTTCTCTTTGGCAGATAATCCTAACTTGCTTAAGAAGGATTTTTTTTGCGATTTATAGCCGCTGAGCATTTGCAGCAGTTCAATAGCCTGGCTGCGCTGTTTGTCTTTATTGTCAAAGGTAAAATTGCTCTCCTGTTCCAAGGGAAGTGTCAGACGGTCTGCTTCCCAAATAATGCGCGCATCGGCGCGGTTTTTGCCGCCCAGTTTGGCTGCTTCTGCCAAAATGGCAATCAATTTTTTAAGGTCATTTTTTTGTGGTACAGGGTCTTTGTAAGAAAGGGTCAGCACGTCGGCAGCACGCAGCGGCATAACGGGGCTATTTTGCAGGCGGTCTTTCCATTGCAACACTACAAAATCAAATAAAGTGGGGATAGCCAGCGTGTCTGTATTTTCTGTATTTAAAATCAAGGTTTCGTCTGCGATAGGGGCATTGATTAAATCCTTGCGCAGGGCCCACAATGCATCAAAACTTTCATTAATTTTATCGTCCCATTGGGCGGAGCTTAAGTTTTCCAAATCGTCCGATTGTTCATCTGCCTGCGGGAGAGCCGGGCGGTACATATTTTGCACGCGCTGGGCCGTGGCAATGCGGTATAGCAGGAAGCGGGCTTTCCAAAGTGAGTCTTTAGGCAGGGGATAGGTGTAGGCATTTTTGGCAGCATGCATATACTCGCCCAACATAAACTGGCTGGCAATCACGCGCAGCTGGGCTTTATATAAACTCACCCCGGTAGCGGTGTTGAGTTGTTCCTCATATTTTTGAAGGGCTTGCGCAATATTTTTTTGTTCAAATAATTCGTCAGCACTTTGCGCAAGCAGCGTAAATGGTAGTAATAAAACAGCCAGTAAGAGTATTTTTTTCATGTAATTCTCCCTGATACCAAAAAATCTCTTTGCGTCTCAGGCACAAAGAGATTTTAAAAGATAATTATGTCTAGCACCTGTTACATCTTATCGGGTGCGCTAACTCCTAAAAATTCCAACCCTTTCTTGATGCGTTCTGCCACGCGTTGGCAAATAAGCAGGCGCGAGCGTGTGAGCGGCAGGTTGGTCTCATCAATGACGCGGCAGCTGTCATAGAAGGCGTGAAATAAACCCGCCAGCTCCATCAGATACGTGGGCAAATGGTGCGGACTCATATCCCGCAGACAGGCCTGCAAAACGGGCTTAAACCAAATCAGCTTTAGCAGCAAAGCGCGCTCTTGTGGGGCAAGCGGTGTGACGATATCGCCCACTTCCAGCCCTTTTTGGGCAGCTGCTGCAAAGATAGATTGGATGCGCGCGTGTACATATTGCACGTAATAGACCGGGTTTTCGTTAGATTGTTTTTTAGCCAGTTGAATATCAAAGGTCATTTGCGCGTTGGGCGTGCGGCTGGCAAAGAAGAAGCGGCATGCGTCGGCCCCTACTTCGTCCACCAGTTCGCGCAGCGTGATAAATTTGCCCGCGCGTTTGGACATTTTGACCTGCTCGCCATTATCTAATAAATGCACTAGTTGGTGAATAATGGGTACAAAAGATTTTTCCTCTTTACCGAGTGCGTGTACGGCGGCTTTCATACGCGGTACATAGCCGTGGTGGTCGGCACCTAAAATATCGACCAGTTGGTCATAGCCGCGGTCATATTTGTTTTTATGATAGGCAATATCAGCCAGGAAATAGGTCGGGCGACCGTCGGTGCGGACCAACACGCGGTCTTTATCGTCTTTGGCTTCTTTGTCTTTTGTGGAGCCAAACCAAACCGCGTCATCTTTTTTATAGGCATAGCCGTGGTCCTCTAATGATTTCAAGGCGTCTTGCACGGCCCCGACTTTGTGCAGTTCAGACTCTCTAAACCAGCGGGTAAATTGCACGCGGAAGGCATTCATATCGTCCTGCTGGGTTTTAATCAGATACTCCATAGCCCAGCGGCCATAGTCTTCTTCCTTTAAATCTTTGGGGGCAATTTTGGCCATGTCAATTAAGTACGAGCCGTGATAGCCGTTTTCCGGCGGCTCTTGCCCATTGATGCGGGCTTTGAGTGACTCTGCCAGCATTTGTGCCTGATTGCCGGCATCATTGACATAATACTCACTATCGCAGGAATAGCCCAGCGCGCGGTGGATGCGCACCAAGCTGTCACCCAAGGCTGCACCGCGGCCGGAAGCCATGTGCAAAGGCCCCGTCGGGTTAGCGGAAACAAATTCAATTAAAATTTTGTGCTTGCTGCCGTAGGGATTATCGGCTGATTTGATGCGGCGGTCCAGCGCGGCAACGGTGATAAATTGGTCATCTAATTTTACATTGATAAAACCCGGCGCGGCAGCCTGGGCATTTTCTATCCCGTTCACTTCCTTTAAAAGTTCGGCTGCCGTTTTGGCAATTTCCAGCGGATTTTTATGCAGCACTTTAGCTGCTGCCATAGCCCAATTTAAGGAAATATCCGCGCCCGTGTGTTCGGGGGCGGGGGCAAAATCCACTTCGGGTAAGGTCGCACCTGCAAAGGCAGGGGCATTGGAAAGTTTTAGTTCAATATCTTGTTTGAGATGCGTAAACATTTATTTCGTTCCTTTTTTAGCTTTAGTTGTTTTCTTGGCCGCGGGTTTTTTGGTAGCGGCTTTTTTAGTCGTTTTAGTGACGGATTTTTTCGCCGTCGTTTTCTTAGTAGTTTTGGCAGTTTTTTTAGCAGCGGGTTTAGTTGTTTTTTTAGCTGCTTTTTTGGCGGCCGGTTTCTTGGCAGCTTTGGGTTTTTTATAGTCTAACTCTTTGCCAAAGCTGAAAATCTTATCCAGCGCGTAAAATTCGCGTGCTTCCGGCGTCATAATATGTACTAAAAATGCGCCGTAATCCGACACGCGCCAAATCATGCTGTCTGCTCCGTCGCGGTTAGTTTTATAAACGCCGATTTTTTTCAGCTGCGTGCTGATTTCATCTTCCACCGCTTCCAGGTGGGGTTTAGAGGTTACCGTAGCCAGTACAATATATTCGCACAAGGACGAAAGCCCTTGTAAATCAATCACTTTAATATTTTCGGCCTTTTTGTCATCTGCGTAACGCGCGGCCAAAAGCGCGATGTCTTTGTGTTGCATAGGTACCTCTCTAAAAATAGATACCTTTAGAATAGCATTTTTTACAGGGTTTTTACTATATTATGACCTGCCGGGCTTGCAATTTTATATACTAGATTTATGCTATCTATCGTTCCTACTCCTTTAGGCAATTTGCAAGATATCACGCTGCGCGCGTTGGAAACGCTCAAAGCAGCGGATTTTGTACTGTGTGAAGATACCCGCCGCACGCAAGGGTTGCTGACGCATTTTGGCATTTCTAAACCGACGGTGCGTTACAATGAAAACGACGATTTCTCCGTGCGCCGCTGCCTGGATTTGCTGCGCAGCGGGAAAAACTGCGCGCTGGTGTCGGATTGCGGCACGCCGTGTATTTCAGACCCGGGGTGGAAACTGGTGCGGGAAGCGGCTAAAGAAGGGCTGCCTATTACTTCCCTGCCGGGGCCGAGCGCAGCTGCTTGCGCTCTAGCCGGGGCCGGATTTACAGGCGGTGCGTTTACTTTTTTAGGTTTCTTGCCGCGCAAACCGGGCAAGGCCGCCAAATTGTTAAGCGGAGCATACAGCCAAAAGCACCCGGTCATTGTGTACGAGTCGCCGTTTCGGGTCATTAAGCTGCTGGAGCTTATCAGCAAGACATTGGGGGAAAATACCCCGGTCGTGGCGGCGCGCGAAATTTCAAAAGTGTATGAGGAGTGGCTGCGCGGCAGCGCAGTAGACGTGGCGGCGGAGTTGGGCAAACGCAGCAAGGTGCAAGGCGAATTTGTAGTGGTAATCGGCTTGCCTGAAACGGAAGAGACGGAACATGAAGACGCAGATTTTCCCTATTAATGAGTTATCCGAAACGCAAGCGGCGGAAATTGCCCGCGCTATAAACGCAGGGGCCGTGGCTGCCGTGGCGACAGATACCGTGTATGGCCTGGCGGCAAATGCTTTTGATGAACAAGCTGTCAGCCGCATTTACACGCTTAAAGAGCGTCCGGCTGGTATGCCGCTGCAAATTTTACTGGATAGTGCGCAAACAGCCGCGCGTTTGACCCGTTGGAACGCGGCTGCTGCGCGCCTGGCAGAAGCGTATTGGCCGGGGGCGCTTACTTTAATTTTGCCTGCCAGCCAAGAAGGGGAAAATTTGTTGCGCGGCGCAAAAGGGCTTGGATTGCGCGTGCCTAATCACGCGGGGCTTTTGCAAGTGCTCAAAGTGCTGCAGCAGCCGCTTGCGTGCACAAGTGCCAATGTGCATAGCCAGCCGGTTATCACGCAAGAGCGCGAACTTATTGATTTTGCAGACGGAAAAGTGGAGCTGATTTTAACAGGGGGGGATTTATCCCCGGTGGCCTCTTCGGTGTTGGATATGACCGGGGAGCCGGTATTGCTGCGGGAGGGTGCACTATCGCGCGTGCAATTAGAAACAGTACTCCAGCAACCTATAAAATAGTTATAATAAGCATATGAGCTACTTTACTTATTTTGGGGAACCTTTATATTATTTGATACTTACCGCGCTGCTGCTGATCCTGTCGCATTGGATTGGGCGGCGTATGTTTATGCGCCAAATGCGTCGTGTGACCATGAAGGCAGAGCATAATTACCAACAGCAAATTGCTACGCTACAAATGCAGCTTTCCGGCAAAGTGAATATGTTGGAAGGTATGGTGGAAAAATTGCAGTTGTCTAACCAAGAGCTCAGCCGCTTAAGTGAAATCCGCTCTAAATTTATGTCTATTGTCGCGCACGATTTGCGCCAACCGCTGACGTCTATTCAAGGCTTTACATCGGTACTAATGATGGACAATCCGCAAGGCAGCGGCAACAATGACCAAATGGTATTAAATAATATTTTAAAAGCCACCGATAATATGAACCAGCTGATGACCGATCTGATGGATATTTCCATGATTGAGTCCGGCAAGTTCAATATGGATTTTAAAGAATTTAATTTCAATTTGCTCATGGACGACGTCTATACCTTGCAGCAAGTCAATGCGCAGAAAAAAGGCATTTTTCTCATTAAATATGCCTATCCGCAAGATATTATGGTGATGGCGGACCGCTTCCGCATTTCGCAAGTGATTAACAACTTGCTGGGTAATGCCATTAAGTTTTCGCCGCAGGGCGGGCGCATTGCTATGAGCTGCTTTGTGGACGGGGAATATGTCGTCTTCCAGCTGCAGGATGAAGGCCCGGGCATTATTCACAATGAGCAGGTAAAAATTTTCCAAAAGTTCCACCAGTCCGAAAATACGCGTAATGCGCGCAAGCAGGGCTGGGGATTAGGGCTAGCCATTGCGCAGGAAATTGTTAACGCGCACAATGGCGATATCGGCGTTTACAGTGCGGGCATTGGGTTAGGCTCGCAGTTCTGGTTCCGCATTCCGCTCAAACCCAAAAACCTGCCGGCCATTGAACAAGCCAAAGCAGATAAGTCCGTGGCAGAAAAGGGCGGCGCGGGTACAGCTGCTGCGCCAGTTGCAAAAGCATAAAAGATTTACTAAAACACACAAAAAACAAACACCCGAAACACTCGGCAAATTTCCTGCCGGGTGTTTTTCATTGGAGAATAAGGGTCAAGATGTACGCAAGCCCGAGGACAAAAATAGGCCTTGACTTGTTTTTTTTTTTTGATATACTATAATGTGTAGGCAGTTAAATTATGTAAAAGGAGTGTTGTATGAAAAAAGCGTTTACGCTGATAGAGTTGTTGGTGGTTGTATTAATTATTGGTATTTTATCCGCCATTGCGCTGCCGCAATATGAAAGAGCAGTAGAAAAAGCGCGCGCAGCGGAAGCAAAAATAATGTTGAAGAATATGTATGATGCTCAACAAATTTGTTTGTTAGAGCATAGTAATTGGGTTGATTGTCTTGGCTCTCGTTTTTGGGACAACTCTTCTTTTCAACCTCCAATCACTCTGACAGATGATTGTCTGGATACCTCTCCATGTTTTAAAACAAAATATTGGGAATATTGGGCAGATGATTATTTATATGCTGGTCGTGTTGTAAATGGAGAAATTAAGGGAGCTCTATATATGGGTTATTATGGTGGATCTTTCAATTTGACAGACGTTGTTTGTGGGAACTACTTAGAGGAGAATTATTGCAAAAAAATAGGAATGCCGTAACTTACCCTTGCACATTATCAAAATGTTTTTTGTTGACAAACATTTCGGAAGCGTCCGTCACGCGGTCCAGCTCTTTTTTTAGCTCGGCTGCAGCGACGTTAAAATCAGTATCTTTGGTAATATGAAACGCTTTACCGTAGGTAAAAGCAATCTTGCCAAACGGCAGCGGTACACGCATTTTATCCCAAGAGCCTGCTTTAAATTTGTGACTTAACGCACTGCCTACCGGGATAATCGGCAGCCCTGTTTTTTGCGCCAAGTACAAAATGCCGTGCTGCACTTGATAAATCGGCCCGCGCGGCCCGTCGGGGGTGAGCATGGGGTGATAGCCGTCTTTGGCAGCGTGCATCAGCTCAATGAGAGCGCGCACTCCGCCGCGGGTGGAGCTGCCGCGCACAGCCAGCATATTAAAATAAGGCAGCACTCCGGCAATATATTGTCCGTCCTTGCTTTGGCTAATTAGCGCGCAGACTTTCTGCCCGCGATACGGATATAGCAAAAACAGCTGCTGATTGTGCCAAATGGAATAAATATAATTTTTGCCTTGCTTATCCAGTTCTAAAAATTCATCTGTCTTAAACCAATAAATACGCGTCGTCCACCCCAAAAACATTGTGTAGGCATACACCAGCCAAGAGCCTAAACGGTGCTTCCAAGAGACGGACTGCTGTTTATTGGGGCGTTGTTTTGCCATTATTTTTTTCCTTTGCGTTTTTTCTTTTGCCAAGGCACGATAAAAACGACGGTCGCCGGCGGAGTTAAGACATTGTCTTGCAGCGCGACGTCAATTTTCTCGCTGCTGACGCGTTTTAACAGCTCCGGCAAAATTTTAAATGCGGTATCTTCCGGCACGCGAGGGGCATCTTTAAACAGTTTTGGCTCCGGCGCAAGGCCCAGTTTAGGCACGTAAATAAATTGCGGGTCTAACGTCTCATATTCTTCTTTTTCGGCCTGCTCTTTAACCAGGTCCAGCACAAACAGCGTGGCCGTGCGTAAAAATTCAAATAAAATCGTTTGCGCCGCCAGTTGTACATGACCTTGCAGCGTGTCAGCATACGCGGTGCTTTCTGCCCCCAAGGTAACGGCGCACGCGCTAAACATACCTTCGGCGGCTACCGTATGCTCCGGCAAATCCCACAGGACATTTTCATTGAGTTCATAGACAGTGCCGGGGTCCAATTTTTTGGATAAATCTAAGATAAAGCGCGTTAGTGCCACTTCGTCTGTCAGTTGGGCAGCCGACAGGTCCAGCTCCAGGCGCTGCACTTTGCGCATAATTTCTTTTTGGCGGGTACTGATTTTAAAGCGTTTGATTTTTCGCATGGGAAATCCTTTTTATAAACCCTCGGTAAAGGGTTTGTAAAAAGGGCCGGGCACTAAGCGCGCCCGGCTCTAAAACTATCTTCTGTTGCGGCGGTTCTTGCGGGTGGCTTTGTGGCCAGACGCAGGAGTCGCTTGTGCAGCAGCCGGAGCCGTTTCCGGTTTCTTTTCTACAGCTTTGGGGGCCGGTTTATTGGCAGCTTTGGGCATTTCTTCCAAAGCGCCTTTGGTCCACACATACACCAGCGGGGTGGTCAGGGCAACTGTCGTATAGAAACCACAGATACAACCCACCAGCATAGCAAAAGCGAAGGAATTTAATGCTTCGCCGCCGCAGAAATACAACACGAACAACGCACCAATTACCGTGATAGAAGTAATTACGGTGCGGGACAAGGTTTCATTAATAGATTGATTAATGAGCTGCCCCAGCGTGGCGCGCGGATTTAAGCGGATATTTTCGCGGATGCGGTCAAAAATAACGATCGTATCGTTAATAGAGAAACCGGCTACCGTCAAGAAAGCCGCCACGACCACCAGGTCAATTTCGCGCTGCGTAATGGCAAAAGCTACTGCCATGACAAACAAGTCATGAAATAACGCCACGACACCGGACGTACCCCATAAAATGTTGTTAAAGCGGAAGGCTACGTAAATGATGATCAGCACCAAGGACAAGATAATGGCCCACGCGGCGCGTTCGGTCATATTTTGTCCGACGGTGGGACCCACAAAGTTGGTCTGCTGCACCACATACGGAACGTTCAAGGTGTCCAAGGCTTTTTCAATGCGGGCTTGTACTTCGCCTACATTGGCTTCGGAGCCTTTTTCACGCACGGCGTAAGTGTTTTCACCATAGCTCTGCAAGTCAGAGTTTTGACCCGTTTGGCCCAAGGCCGCGCGGATTTGCGCCATGTCCACTTTTTGTTCAAATTTTACCTGCACCATGGTGCCGCCGGTAAAATCAATACCCATGTTCAGCCCTTTGGTGGCAAACAGGTAAATGCCCAGCACAAAGATCAGCGCTGAAATGGTGAAATACACTTTGCGGTATTTAAGGAAATCAAAGTGTGTTTTGGGGAAAAATGTCATCATAAGCTGATCTCCTTGGGATTAGAAGTCAAAATCAGCTCATACATCGCACGCGTGACAAATACGGCGGTGAACAAGCTGACGGTCAGACCGATAATCAAGGTAACGGCAAAGCCTTTTACCGGGCCGGTGCCAAATTGCAGCAAGCAGCAGCCCACGATAATGGTCGTGAGGTTGGAGTCAAAAATAGCAGACCAGGCCTTTTCATATCCCAGTTGGATAATGGTTTGTATCGGCTGGCCGTTTAATTTTTCCTCGCGCATACGCTCAATGATAAGCACGTTGGCGTCAATAGCCATAGCAAGTGATAAGATCACACCCGCAATGCCAGGCACCGTCAAAGTGGCGGAGAAATAGCTCATGATGGCTAACATCAAAATGAGGTTTAATACCAAAGCGGTATCGGCGATAAAGCCGGCCCATTTATAGTAAATAATCATGAACAGTAAAATGCCCAACAGCGCATACAAAGAAGCACTCAACCCGGATTTGATGGAGTCTTCACCCAACGTGGGGCCGATGGTTTTCTTTTCAATGACACGCACCGGAGCAGGCAACGCACCGGCTTTGAGCACGATAGTCAGCTGCTTGGCTTCATCTAAGGTAAAAGTGCCGGAGATGCGGCCTTCTTTTGTGATACGGCTTTGCACCACAGGGGCAGATTGAATGGTGTTATCCAACACGATAGCCAGTTGCTTGCCAATGTTGGAGCCGGTCAGCTGCCCGAATTTTTTGGCACCTTCTGCATTGAAAGAGAAGGACACTTCGGGATAGCCGTTTTCGCCATACATAGTCAAGCGGGCATTGTCTAAATCCGCGCCGGTTACTTTGGCCGTTTTATCTACCACATTATATCCGCCGTCTTTGGTGCGGAAAATGGTATATTCTTCGGGCAAAAGCTTGGCAATTTCGGGCTTGAGCACGCCGTCTTGGTCATACGGTTCATCCATGCTTTCCAGTTTGGCGATGGCTTTTTCCGCAGCGGCGGTATCATTTTTGACAATGTGGAACTCCAGCATAGCTGTCTTGCCGATTAAGGCTTCGGCAGCGGCGGGATTGGCCACACCGGGCAGCTGGACTAAAATCCATTTGTCTCCCTGGCGGGTGATTTGCGTTTCACCCACGCCGTATTGGTCAATGCGGTTGCGGATGATTTCAATGGCACGCGCCATGGCTTCATTAAGCGGTTCTTTGGTGCTTAATTTGGACACGTCAAGCTCTAGGAGCAGGCTGCTGCCGCCGCGCAAGTCTAACCCAAGGTTCAACATGCGGGCCGGGCGTTCGCCCATAGCTTCTAATTTGACGCGTTCGTCACTAGGCTTAGAGTACCAGCGATAATTGGGATAAATTAACGCCAGAGAGCCCAGCAGTACGACGATAATTACAATCCATTTAATGGCCAGAGATTTGGACATTATTTGGCTCCTCCTTGTTTTGCGGGTTCGGCGTTAGAAACAAACCCAACGATACCCGATTTTAAAACGATCAGTTTTACATTTTCAGCGATTTTGACTTCCAGGGCATTATCTTTAAACCCTACTACGGTCCCTACAATACCGCCCGGAATAACTACTTGGTCGCCTTTCTGTAAAGCATTGATCTTGGCTTGACGTTCTTGCTCGCGCTTTTTTTGGCTGCGGCCGGACATCATCATGATCAAAATCGCGCCAATGATGAAAAGCATAAACAAAAAATTGGCGCTGCCTTGTGCTGCAGTATTCATACGTCCTCCATAAAATGAAATATACTAATACCTCTAAATTTTAGCATATTTCAAGTCGGCAGCGGGGGAGTTTTTTGGCGGGCGGTCATCCGGGCGCACAGAAGGTGGTTTATGATTGAATTGGTAGGGTTCAAAAAATGCTTAAAATAGGGCTGTTAGGGTTCAATACATATGAGACTATTCCGACGACGTTTTCCGAAACAATTTAAGACAATCTCTTTTTATCCTCTTAAAATAAGTCC
>CAJOLM010000010.1 GCA_905235355.1 uncultured Elusimicrobiales bacterium | reverse complement strand
GTAACGACGATCTCTGTTTGGTGATCCAGTCTCACATGTATCTGAACCCAAACATAGGGCTTGACTTGTTTTTTTTTTTTGATATGATATAGGGGTATGAGGTTGTAAAAAAGATGTCATGCTGAAAGGTTTTTATTCAGCATCTCCCGCTTTTTGAGTTGTTGCCGTTTAAAATGAACGGCAGGAACAAGGGAGATTCCCCGATTACAACCTTCGAGGACAGGCTCTGAGCAACAACACCTCAGGATGGCAACATACTTAATATAACAGGAGAAAATATGGAAAAAGTAAATAAAAATATAAACAGCAGCAGCCGTCACCCCCGAGGGTTGCTGTCGGGGGTCTCCCTTATCGGTTATTTAAAAAAGGGAAAAACCTTATTTACAACAGCCAAGCAAGCGGGAGATTCCCGACAGAGACATTCGGGAATGACGCCCCTTTTTGATGTGCGCGCCTTCACGCTTATTGAACTGCTTGTCGTGGTACTCATTATCGGTATACTCGCCGCCGTCGCGTTGCCGCAATATAAGGTCGCAGTAGCAAAAGCACGTTACGCACAGCTTAAGATTTTAACACACAGCTTGGCCCAAGCACAAGAAGTATATTATATAGCAAACGGCACATACGCAAATGATATAGACAATTTGGATATTTCTTTAAGTGGCGGAACAAAAGATGCGGAAAATAGTAAAAGATATAATTATGATTGGGGATATTGTTCCACGGGAGAAAGTACCAAGCATGAAGGTCTTTATTCCGCTGCGTGTTATTTGTCAAATCTTAGTAGTGAGGGGAAGATTAGTTACCAAATCAATTTGGCGCATTGTTCGGGGTTTACCTCAAATAAACGCGTGTGTGTGGCTTGGGGAGAGGATAGGACTTCTGTTGAAAATAAAGTATGCCACGCCGATACAGGGGTTTGGGGGGCTCGTATTGACAATTCAGGAGTTTATTTTCAATATGAATATTAATTCAAACACCCCGGGCATAAACCCGGGGTTTTTTGTGTCAGTGCGCAAACTTATTTGTCGGCTTTGTGTTTGACCTTTTCGCCATAATAGGCTTTCAAGTACAAGTCTTTGATTTCTTTAATCAGCGGGTAGCGCGCGTTGCCGCCGGTGCATTGGTCGTCAAAGGCCAGCTCGGACAATTTATCTAAACTGTCTAAGAAAGTCTTTTCCGCCACGCCGTTTTTGTCCAAGAACTCTTTGATAGAGGGGGGGATATTGCATTTCTTTTTCAACTCCTGCACCATTTCAATGAGTTTCTGTACTTTTTCATCTTCGTCTTTCAGGCGGTTATGCGGGAACACAAAGTCCGTAATCGCCGCATAGCGGGATTTTACAAACGGATATTTGTATTGCGGGAATAAGCCTTGCTTGTGCGGTTTATCCGTGGCATTAAATTCAATAATGTAATCTAACAACAGCGCATTAGCTAGCCCGTGCGGTACGTGATACATAGCGCCCAATTTGTGTGCCATGGAGTGGCACAGCCCGAGGAACGCATTGGCAAAAGCCATACCCGCAATCGTGGCGGCATAGTGCATTTGCTCGCGCGCGGTGTGGTCTTTAGCACCCAGTTCATAGGAATTAGGCAAATATTTATTTACCATTTTTACCGCTTCTAATGCTTGCCCGTCCGTAAACGGGGTGGCAAATACAGAGGTGTAGGCTTCAATAGCGTGTGTGAGCACGTCTAACCCGGCAAACGCCGTCAGCCCACGCGGCATATTATAGACAAATTCCGGGTCAATAATCGCCACGTCCGGCGTGAGGGCATAATCGGTAATGGCAAATTTCGTGCCCGTTTTTTCATCAGTAATAATGGTAAATGGTGTCACTTCAGAGCCGGTGCCGGAAGTGGTCGGGATAGCTACCAGCTTGGCTTTGTTGCCCAGTTCTTTGGCGGCATAAATGCGTTTGCGGATATCCATAAAACGCATAGAAATGCCTTCAAAGCTTGTTTCCGGGTGCTCGTACATGAGCCATACCATTTTGGCTTCGTCTATGGCAGAGCCGCCGCCCAGTGCGATAATCATATCCGGCTGAAAAATATTGGCAATGTCTAAAGCCTGGGTGACATTGGTAATGTTCGGGTCCGGCAATACATCAGCAAATACGCGGTATTGCACACCCATTTGATCCAGCACGGTGGTGACGGATTTGACGTGGCCTAACTCTTCCATAGTGCGGTCGGTGATGATGTAGGCTTTTTTGTGCCCGGTTTGTTCCTTCAGGGCCAGCTCTAATGCACCGCGTTTGAAATAAATTTTGCGCGGCACTTTGTACCAATACATATTTTCACGGCGTTCTGCGACGGATTTTATGTTCATAAGATGTTTGACTCCAATATTTTCACTGACGGAGTTGTTGCCCCAAGAGCCACAACCCAAGGTCAAAGACGGCGGCAGGCGGAAGTTAAAAATATCGCCAATCGCTCCGTGGGAAGACGGCATATTGATCAGCGTGCGCGCCGTGGGCATATCCTTGAAATAATCAATATGGTCCTCGTTAGCGGGGTCGGTGTACAACACAGACGTATGCCCGGCGCCGCCGTACCAAATCAGCTCTTTAGCCATTTGCGCCGCAGACAGGAAATCTTTGGCTTTGTACATGACTAACACCGGGGAAAGTTTTTCGCGCGAGAACGGCTCTTGATCGCCGATTTCTTTGGCTTCGGCAATTAAAATTTTCGTTCCGGCGGGCACTTTGATGCCGGCCATAGCAGCAATTTTTTCTGCAGATTGGCCGACGATAGCACTATTTAATTGCCCGTTGATAACAATCGTGTCGGCCAGTTTTTTGCGGTCTTTTCCCGTTACAAAATAGCAACCGCGGCGGATAAATTCTTCCTTCACCGCGTCATATACGGGCGCTTCCGCTATCACGGATTGTTCGCTGGCACAAATCATACCATTGTCCAGCGTCTTGCTGATAATGATAGAGCTAACCGCCATTTCAATTTCGGCAGTAGCATCAATGACCACCGGAGTATTTCCCGCGCCTACCCCAATAGCCGGTGTGCCGGAGGAGTAAGCAGCTTTTACCATACCCGGGCCGCCGGTAGCTAAAATCAAATCAATATCTTTGTGGCTCATGAGCGCAGCAGACATGGTCATGGACGGCTTTTCAATCCAGCTGATAATGTCTTTGGGAGCACCTGCCGCCACGGCAGCATCTAATACAACTTTAGCCGCGGCGATCGTGCATTTTGTGGCGCGCGGATGCGGGGAAAACACAATGCCGTTGCGCGTTTTTAAAGCAATCAAGGCTTTAAAAATAGCGGTAGAAGTCGGGTTGGTGGTCGGGATAATCCCCGCGATAATACCGACGGGCTCTGCCACTTGGCGGTAGCCAAAAGATACGTCTTGGGAAATGGTGCCGCAGGTCTTGGTATCTTTAAAAGCATTGTAAATATATTCGGCGGCAAAATGATTTTTAATCACTTTGTCTTCCACAATGCCCATGTCGGTTTCTTCCACGGCCATTTTAGCCAGCGGGATACGCTGCGCGCAGGCCGCTAAAGAAGCCGCGCGGAAAATTTTGTCCACTTGTTCCTGTGTGTAGGTTTCATAGATGCGCTGCGCCTTTTTTACCTTCTCCACGATTTGGTCCAGCAGGGCCAATTCTTTGGAAGTGTCAGCGGCAGCAGCTGTTTTTTTCTTGTCCGCCATAGTTAAGAATCTCCTTATAAAATATCTGATAAAATAAAAAGTGTAGATATTTTTATATCCATATAATACTTATTTTGTAAAATAATGTCAATATGCCGAGTAAATAAATTTAAAACAACTTGACAAATCAGTCTATTTAAAAGTATTATGTAGATATCAAAATATCTAGTTAGTTTAGGAAGAATATGAGATTTTTCGGACATAAAAAAACCGTAAGCGTACAGACCATCCGCCGTCTGCCGCAATACTTGCGCTTATTGCAAGAGTGGCGCGGATATGGGCGGGAGCTGGCGTCTTCCACCGATCTGGCTGACGCAACGCACCTGCCTGCGATTGTGGTCAAAAAAGATTTGCAAGCCGTTGGCGCACCCAGCAAACGCCGTTCCGGATTTAAAATTACAGGAACTATTGAGGCGATAGAAAATTTCTTGGGCTGGGATAATTTAAAGAAGGCCTTTTTAATTGGCGTAGGGCATTTGGGCGGCGCGCTGCTGGGGTTTGAAGGACTAAAAACCCACGGGCTGGAAATGGTAGCGGCGTTTGATACGCACCCAGAGCGTGTGGGCACGCAAATACACGGCGTGCCGGTGTATCACACAGCACAACTGAAAAGCATGATAGAAAGCAAAGGGCTTAAAATTGCGGTGCTGACCGTGCCCAAAGAAGCTGCGCAAGGGCTGACCGATACGCTGGTGGATAGCGGCATTAAAGCTATTTGGAATTTTGCCCCCGTCAAGCTGCGCGTACCCGAAGGGGTAGTTGTGCAACAGGAAGACATTGGCGCGGGCCTGGCTGAGCTGTGCTCTAAACTGCATTAAAGGCCAGTTTGTAAGTAGGTATATTTAGTAAAATATAGAAAAGTCTAAATTGCGGAGAACGTATGGTAGAACTGTTTGATAATCCCGGAGAGGATAAAAAATCGGATCGTCCGGCTCCTAAGAGCTTGGTCAAGTTCCGTCAGATTTATCAGGACGCACTCGCCGGCGCGGGGGAAGAAAAGAATAAAGCCCAGCGCGCCAAGGGCAAATTTACCGCCCGCGAACGCCTTTCCTATCTATTAGACCAAGACAGCTTTTTTGAAATCAAAAGCCTGGTGGAAAGTAATTGCCACGATTTTGGCGTCGCCGATAAGCACATCAAAGGCGACGGCGTCATCACGGGTTTTGGCCGGATTAATGGCCGCCCAGTGGCTATTTTTGCGCAGGATTTCCCGCAGCTGGGCGGCTCGTTGGGGCTGGCGCACGCGCGTAAAATTGCCGATATTATGGATAAAGCGTTAGAGGCTAAAATCCCGGTGATTGGGCTATTGGACAGCGGCGGCGCGCGTATCCAGGAAGGGGTGGAAAGCTTGAACGGATATGGCGAAATTTTCTGGCGCAACGTCAAAGCGTCGGGTAAAATTCCGCAGATTTCCGTTATTTTAGGGCCGTGCGCGGGGGGTGCTGCTTATTCCCCGGCATTGACGGACTTTATTTTTATGGTAGAAGGTATCAGCCACATGTTTATCACCGGGCCGAGCGCGGTAAAAGCCGCCACCGGGGAAGAGGTGGATATTGATACCTTGGGCGGCAGCAGCCCGCATAGTGAAAAAAGCGGTGTGTGTCACTTTGTGGCTAAATCAGAGCAGGATTGTTTCCGCCAAGTGCGCGAACTGCTCAGCTTCCTGCCGCAGAATAATGAGGAAAAGCCGCTGCCGGAAACCACGACGGATGTTTCCGACCGCTTGGTGCCGGTGTTGGAACGCGTCTGCGAAATGGACCCGAAAAAAGCGTTCCGTATCCACCATGTGATTTGGCGGCTGGCGGATAATTTCGGATTTTTTGAAATCCAGCCGAACTTTGCTAAAAATGTGGTCATTGGTTTTATCCGCATGGGCGGCGAAGTGACGGGCGTGATTGCCAATAACCCGGCGCATTTGGGCGGCGCATTGGATAGCGACGCCAGCGACAAAGCCGCGCGCTTTATCCGCTTCTTAAATGCGTTTAATATTCCCATTTTAACGCTGGTAGATACGGGCGGTTATTTACCTGGCGTGTCGCAAGAGCACGGCGGGATTATCCGCCACGGGGCAAAGCTGCTATACGCGTATGCGGAAGCAACCGTACCCAAAGTGACCCTGGTGTTGCGCAAGGCATATGGCGGTGCGTATATTGCCATGGGCTCTAAATTTTTGCGCGGGGACATGAACTTTGCGTTCCCAAGTGCGGAAATTGCCGTCATGGGGCCGCGCGGGGCAGTGGAAATTTTGTACTCGCGTGATTTAAAGAAGGAAACAGACGAGGCAAAGAAGGAAGAACTAAAACAGAAAATGACGAAGGAATATTCCGATAAATTTGCTTCGCCGTATCAGGCTGCGCGCAACGGCTCTATTGATGAAATTATTGAGCCGGCCGAAGCACGCGCCAAGCTAATTGAAGCGTTTAAAATCTTAAAGAGTAAACGCGACCCGAAGAAACACAACAACACGGGCAACATCCCACTGTAAGTGTGCCTTTTATAACAAGCGCAAGGCTTTATGCCTTGCGCTTTTTTGTTGTGTTTTGATAGGAAAATATGGCACAAAAGAAAGGTCAAAATAGGACTTGACTTGTTTTTTTTTTTTGATACAATACGGGATGCAGACTAGATAGAAATGTCATCCTGAGGGGTTTTTGCTCAGGATCTCTGTTTTGAAAAAGCGGATGAGGTGCTGAGCAGAAACCTCTCAGCACGACACATTAAACAACAGGAGCAAATATGAAAAATGTAAATATAAGTAAAAATAAGAACCATTCCCGAGTGTCTTTATCGGGAATCTCAACCTTGTTTAGGATAAAAGCGGCTGAGACCCCCGATACCAACCTTCGGGGGTGGCATCAGGCCTTTACGCTTATTGAATTATTAGTCGTGGTACTTATTATCGGCATACTGGCCGCTGTTGCGCTGCCGCAATACCAAAAAGCGGTACATAAAGCCAGGGTGGGACAAATGATATCGCTGATACGTAGTTTGGCAGAAGCGCAAGAAGTATATTATTTGGCAAACGGTTTTTATGCCAAGAGTTTTGATGAGCTTGACATGAATTTACCAGGAGGAAAAACACCAGGATGTAGTTATGCGGGCATGATCAGCAAGGCCGATTGTTATACACTAGACAACGGATGGGAAATTGTCATAGCGCTAACAGGAGCGAACGAAGCAGCCGGAGTGGAGAGTTATTATCCGCAAGGAAGTCTTAAATTAACAAGCTATTTTACGCATTACACAACTGAGTTTGGAACTATAACTTGTATCGCACAGAACAATGGGGCGGCGCGTCTAGCATTGGGCAAAAGTATTTGTGCTAGTTTTGGAAGTCCGTCAGATACGGAGGATCGTTATTATAAATTATAAAACAACCCCGCTTATTAAGCGGGGTTGTTTCGGAATTATTTTGATTACCGTCCAGACTTTTCTATCATTTCTTTTATCTTATTATTAAAGTCCGTTTGCTGCATTAGCTCTTCTACGGTCGGCTCCATGCGGTAGCGCCAATAGTGCTTGGGATTAGCCGGCACATTGATACGCTCTGCGTCCGGGTCCGGCGTGTGCAGTACGCTGTCCATAGACGTCCAGTCCTGCCACGAAATAAGCGTGAGCATGGCCGGGCTTTGCAAATGCATGCGCAAGATTTGTTCGCATGCGTCCACCGGGGCTTCGGCCGGGGCGTCGCCTTTGCGGTTTAATACTTCGTTCCAGAAACGCTGAGTCAGCTCCGGGTTTTCCTTCCACCACGCACGCAAGACAGACATGTCATGTGTGGACGGCGTAGCTACAGACATATACGGATATTTTTCTGTTCGCGCAAAAGCCTTGCCCATGCGTTTAGGCATACGTTGGATTTCCAGGCTGAGCATTTGCAATTTGACCAGCACTTCCGGTACACAATGCGGAATCATGCCCAGGTCTTCTGCGCAGCAGAGCATGGGGGTTGCTTGCGTAAGAGCCGGTAATTTAGCCAGTGCCTGTTGTTTCCAGAAATCATCCTGGCGGCGGAAGAAGAAATCATTGTATAGTGCTTCATACGTCTTTTGCAGATTTTCCGGCAACGCTTTGTAAGCCAAGCTGTTCAGCGCGCTGATGCGCGGGTGATACAGCTGCGGATTGTGTTTGTCCGCCACAAAGAGCACATTGGCTACCAAAGTATACAAGCCGTCGCGCAATTTCAGGTCATCGTCATGATGCTTTTTGGCAAATGCTTTTTCAATTTTGCGCTGCGTGTCATATTCTTCACGCAACACATACAAGCCTTCGCCGCTTTCTTTTAAATAGTGCTTTTTGACAGATTTGGCTTCTTTGCCAAACAGCTCTTGCATGATATCTTCGGTGATATACGGGCGGGTGTAACTTTCCTCAAACGTAAAGCCAAATTTAGCCATGTCCGCCGGGCTGATGGGCAGCGCCGGAGAGAAATGCCCCAACAAGCCTTGCACGGCATCTGTCGGGATTTCCCAAATGCGGAAGAATCCTAATACATGGTCAATGCGGTACGCGTCAAAATAGCGCGTCATATGCAAGAAGCGGCGGCGCCACCAATTGTATCCGTCTTTGGCCATTTCTTCCCAATTATACGTCGGGAAACCCCAGTTCTGCCCGGTGACGGAGAAATCGTCCGGCGGTGCGCCCGCTTGGGCATTGAGGTGAAATAGCTTGGGCTCCATCCACGCATCTGCACTATGAGGGGAAACACCTATGGGGATATCGCCCTTAATGGTTACCCCTTTGCGGTTGGCATAGCGGTGCGCTTCTAATAGTTGGGTGTGCAGCACAAACTGCACATAGAAATAGAAATACGCATGCTCGCGGTCTTTGCTGTCTTTGGCAAAGAAGGCAAACAAATCTTTTTCTGAAAATTCTTTATGATCCGGCCAGGTTTGCCAGTCGGCGGTGCCGTATTTATCGCGCAGCACAGAGAACATGGCATACGCTGCCAGCCAAGTGGAATTTTCAATCCAAAATTCTTTAAATGCTGCGGTAGCCAAAGCAATTTTGCCCTCTTGCTCATAGGCCAAATGCAAACGCTCCAATTTGAGTTTATTGACTTCTTCATAGTCAATTTGCGGCAGCATATTTAATTTTTGGCGGCGTTTCTGAAACGCTTTTTCTTTGCGCGGGGCCAGCGGCGGCAGCGCGCTGACATCTGTATACATGGGATGAAACGCATACACGCTGACGCTGTTATACGGATACGAATCCTGCCAGGTACCCGTCAGCGAAGTGTCATTGACCGGCAAAATTTGAATCATCTTCTGCCCGGTTTCGGCAGCCCAGTCCACTAGTTTTTTAAGAGAGCCAAAATCGCCGACGCCCCAGTCATTTTCCGTGCGGATAGAAAATACCGGCAACACCGTTCCGGCAGCATGAAGGGCCGGCAGCGTGAAGGTGGGCACAAAGTCCATATACACATAGGTTTCGCCCGTCTGCGGCATGGAAATAGGCATGGTGCGGTTGGATTTTGTTTCCCATTGCACTTCGCCGGTTTGCTCATTTTTAAGAATATATTTGTATTGGGCGGGCGTTTTAAATTGTTTGCAATCTAACCACACAGCCCACTCGTGCACGCTGCTGGAAATCATGGGCAGAGCCTTGTTGGGATCCCAGTTACCCAAGGCCGGATGTCCGCCGCACAAGTACGGTTTTAAACCGCGCGGCAAGCCCGGGATATAGGTGCGCAAAATCAGTCCGTCTGTAAAATCGGCCAGCGGCTGTGCAATGTGTTCAGCCGGGAAAGCAGTGCTGTAAAGCCAGGATTTTTCCGGCAAGTCGCGCCATAAGTCATAAAAATGATACGCGCTGCGGGTGCCGTATAAAAAGGCTTCACGCGGGATAGCGTCCCATTCTTGGCGCACGACTTGGCCTTGCTTGAGCACTTGGTAAGTATGCGTGATTTTGACGTCTGCTTTAGACGTAAGTTCCGCCCAACCGGACCACGTTTTTTGGTCCGTGCTGCTCATCGGAACGTCTTTGCGCAGGAGCTTACCAGCGGTGCGCAAAAATACAACTGCACGCAGACTTTCGTCCGCGGCCGTTTTATAGGGGAGGTGAAAATATAATTTCATAAATGGTGTTAAGCCGCCTTTTTAATAGTATTATCGTGTACAAAGAAAGTAGCGCAGGCCGCAATCAACAAGCTCAGCCCGCCTACGCCTACTGCTGCAATGGCGCTGCTGTTCAAAAGATGTTTCATGAACGGACCAAAGAGCAAGTTTACACAAATCTGCGGGATTACAATAAAGAAGTTAAACACTCCCATGTAAAAGCCCATTTTTTCGGCGGGTAAGCTGTTAGACAAGAGCGCGTACGGCATAGACAAAATACTGCTCCACGCAATACCTACGCACACCATGGGGAAAATCAGCCCCATTTTGGTAAATGTTAATCCGAATAGGGTTAACCCTAAAGAGCCCAGCCCAACGGCACCAATAGTCAAACAGGTAATGTGAATATATTTGGCGGAAAATTTGGTGGTCAGCCACAACAGCGCAAACGAGAAGGCAAACGCGACCCCGTTGTAAATACCGAAGCAGGAGCTGCCCCAGTTGGCGGCTTCTTCAAAGGCGGCTGTACCCGGCGTGGCGTGAAAGACGCCCGCTGCAATACCCGGCGTGAAATACACCCACATAATCATCAGAGCCGCCCAGGTGAAAAATTGCACCACTGCCAAACGGCGCATGGTGGAAGGCATCGTCACAAAAGCTTGCCACATTTCAGACAGCGTTTTGGTCAGGCTTCCGCTCTGTTTTTGCAATTTTTTAAATTCTTCCATGTCTTGCGGCGGATATTCGGGCGTGGATTTGATAGTAATCAAAATGGCAGTAATGAGTACCACCGCGCCGATATAAAAGGCATATTTTACCGTGTTAGGAATATGACCGATAGGCGCCTCGGTGCTGACGCCGCAGGCGGTTAAAATCTGCGGCAAAAAGGAAGCAATAACTGCACCCGCGCCGATCATGACGCTTTGCATAGCATAGCCGGTTTTGCGTTGCTGCTCGGGCAAAATGTCGCCCACAAAAGCGCGGAACGGCTCCATGCTTACATTAACGGAAGTGTCCAAAATCCACAGTGCAATCACAGCCATCCAAATGGCAGAAGCTTGCGGCATGAGAAACAAAGCCAAGGTAGAAAAAATGGCCCCGCCTAAAAAGTACGGGCGGCGCCGGCCGAGTTTACACCAAGTGCGGTCACTAAAATAACCGACGAGCGGTTGTACCAGTAGCCCCGTTACCGGAGCAGCTAACCAGAGCAGTGCGATTTTAGATTCTTCTGCCCCCAAGCGCAAATAAATTGCGCTCATATTATTCATCTGTAAGGCCCAGCCGAACTGTATGCCGAAAAATCCTAAACACATCAGCATAATTTGCTGAATTGTTTTTTCTTCGTGTTGTGCTTGCATTTCCTCTCCCCCTGTTTTTAAACAGATACCTCTATTATAACAAGATATTTTGATTTGAGTGAAGTATTTTTTAAAACTGGAAACAAGTATAATATAATCAATCACTTTTTCTTACAAATTAGCTATGCTTTATGATAAGATAATGGTATGGAACAAGAATTTTTTGATAGCGTAAATGAATATTTTAAACATTTAGGCAAGATTACGGACTCCATGGACCGCAGCGAAGTAATGGAGCTGTGGCAAAAGGTCAAACAAGGCAACCAAAAGGCCAAAGAACGCATGATGGAGATTAATTTGCGCCTGGTAGTGCCGACGGCGAAGCGTTTTATGCGCCCGGGTATGGAGCTAATGGATTTAATTGAAGAAGGCAACCTGGGGCTCATGCAAGCTATAGAAAAATTTGACCCGACTAAGGGATACCGTTTTTCTACATACGCGATTTATTGGATTGAGCAATTTGTCCGCAAATATGTGGAAGAACAATCCGGCTCTATCAAAATCCCTTCGCACGCGTGGGGCAATTTGAAAAAATGGTTTAAAGCGTGGAATAATTTGAAGGAAGAAAACGGACGCGACCCGTCTTTAAATGAAATGGCCGCTGAACTGGATTTAAGCGCGCGCCAAGTCAAAGCCATTATGGATACGCTCAGTGCTGCCACCGGGGTGGATTCTTTGACCTCGCTGGTGGGCGAAGAAGAGGAAATGACTTTAGAAGATGTTTTAAGTGATGACGGAAAAGGCAATCCACATGATGTGTTTTTGCGCTCGGAAAATACCAGCGTGCTGCAGCAAAGTTTGATGAATTTAGACGAGCGGGACCGCGAAGTGCTGACGCTGCGTTTTGGGCTGATAGATAATGAGCCTAAAACTTTGGGCGAGGTGGCGCAAAAGCTGGGCCTGTCGCGTGAGCGGGTGCGCCAGCTGGAAGAACGCGCCGTGATGGCTATGCGCAAAGCCGCGTACAAAGCGGGGCTGGTGGAGCAGCGCGCCGTTGACCACCGCACGCGCAATTTGCACACCGGGCTGGAAGTGAAACAGAAAACAGATATTTTGGGCAATGTAACAGACCGCAGTCCGCTAGGTCGTTTGCTGCGTTTGCGCACCGCGCAGAAAGAGGCGCAGGCTAAAAAAGGCAAGAAGGCTGTCAAAAAAGTGAATAAAAAATCTGCTAAAAAAGCCGCCCCTAAAAAGGCCGCCAAAAAAGTAGTGAAAAAGTCACCTGCTAAAAAAGCCGCCAAAAAGAAAAAATAAATTTTACCCCTGGCACGCCCGGGGGTTTTTAATTAAAAAATCAGCTGGCGCGTTTGCTGCTAATCTGTCACAATACTTATATGGATAAAGATACCGCTACAGTCATTGAGCCGGAAATTTTAGATGAACAGGGCCGTCCTTTGGCACTGCGCGCCGCTGCGGAAAAGGAAACGGGCGCGCGTTCGGGCGCACGGGCAGAGGCAGCGGAACACGCCGCCAGCGGACGCGCCGCGTCTATCCATATATATCACCGGGCGGGATTTTTGGCCGGATTTATTGCGCTGGCATTTACGTGTATGATGATGCTACTGGGCGCGCTGGTAACTATTTTTGTAGTGGCCCCGCTACTGCTATTGGGGCGTCTGATTGGCCTGCAAGTAAAAAGCTTACAAAAATAATAGCTCCCGTGCGGGAGCTATGAAATGGCGGAGAGGGAGAGATTCGAACTCTCGATACGGTTTCCCGTATGCAGTCTTTCCAGGACTGTGCCTTAAACCGCTCGGCCACCTCTCCAAAAGGTTTCGTCGGTAAGTACCCATATTATATCAAATTGAAATCGTTTTTGAAAATCTAACTTTTAGGTTAAGCTAGAGGTCCTATGCGCGGGTAGGACTTTTGACCCCTTGAAAATTTACCAAAAGTTCTTTATACTTAAAATGTGAGGTGGCCGTTATGAACAGTAAAAATTTATTTAAGAATGGTGTAAGTTTACTGTTATCCTCTCTCTTCTTCGTCGGGGGGGGGCAGCTGGTTGCCGCTTCATTAACTTATAATTCTTTAGGTTATAACTACACCTATGGTGTCAGCTTAAACGACACCGGAGTAAGTAATTTCTGCAAACAATCGCATAATAAAAAGTTATGCTCTTACCATAAACAGTATGCTTCCCAAAAGAAAAACGCTTGGGAACGGTATGATGCTGCCAACTGGAACCCTGAACGGGTGGAATATTGGCAGCTGTCCCCTGCAGAGCTGTTTGACAAATATGAAAACGTTACTCAAGACATAGGTTATTTATGGAATAAAAACCCGGAGTATGTGGATGGAAAAATCAAATCCTTCATTCGCAAATGGGCTATTTCGGTCAATGTTACGGCAGCGGCTCTGATAGGTGGCTATGTCGTTGGCGGTGTGCTTGCAGGCGCGGGATTTAGAGTGGCGGGCAATATGGCCTCCATCGTTCCAGTTGGTTCTGCTGTGGTACATAATGGGGTGCGGATGTCCGTACAATCTGCTTTGCATGCTTTGGCAACTAATATATTACGCGGAAAATTTTGGGCAGAAACCGGATTGACTATGCTGGTATTGGTGGGCGATGGGCTTATGGTGGAAGGGGCGTTTTATACCTTTTATACGCTAGATACGGAGTTATCAGAACCTTTGGCAGAAAATAATACAATGAAAAGCGCTATCAAAGCGCGTGAACTGATACACGAAATTACAAACCCGCCTCTTTCTGGTGGTCAAAAGGCAGATTTGGCTAAATCGGAAGACAAAGGGAAACAGAATAAAGAGTTGTTTAAACAGCTACGGCAGGCTGTAGAAAAACAATTTGAGCAAGGCGGTTGGGGATCTGATGAGGATACGGCTTTCATGGCGCATCGCGAAGCAGTGGTAATGTTGTATGCGCTAGAGTATTTGAGAGCGGAGATGTCTGACTTGAGAGATGGTCTGCGTTTTAGAAGGGCAGCTGTAGATTTGGCGCAAATCTATTTTGGATCAGACATAACCGAATTATATGACCGCGCAGAACTGAACGATATGTTGAAACAAGCCATGGACGCGCAAAAAGAAAAAGAAAGAGCAAAAACGGAACAAGCCTTAAAAAATAAGGATTGGACCCAATCGCAATATTGGAACAGATTTGGGGCTCATAAATAATAATTTTGAGTTCCATAGATCGTTACAAGGAGAAATCGTATGAAAACAATAAATAAAATAATGAGCACGCTGTTGTCGTTATTAATCTTAACGACCTGTGTGCCTGTGGGCGCCTTTGCTCAAATGTGGAAGAGTCAGGGTGGCTATACGCTTCCCATTTTTGATTCGCCATCGGACGTAATATATCGTGGCGCAGAGAAAGGGTATGCTACCCCCATAGAAACCTATGTGGCTACTCCTATGCAAGCTGTTGAATTGAGCGGAGGAGAACGTTTGGAGGCATTTGGGTTAAAAGGAGTGGGAAAAGACGGGGATCGTATCCTTTTTGGCCCGGAAGGTTTCCCTCGGACGCTTGTTAGCAAAGAGCAGTTTGCGGCAAACTATGAGCCTGCTAAAATAGGACCAGGTTGGTTCCAAGAAAAAGGGACAGTACAAGGCGTTACCGTTACCAAGAGAGGCACTACGTATGAAATTGAGCGCCATGGTATATATGGACATGTGGTCACCATAGAGCCTGGCGACAAAATGATCTTTCGCAATGGAGAAGGTATATTCGGCGGCGGTGCTACTCTTTATCTGCCTGTAAACTATGATGCGGAAAAGGTGGTGGCAGACGCGTCAGGTATCACACCACAGGAACTACGCGAACTGGTTACACATGATACTGGTAAACTGTTTGGAGAGCCGGATACTTATGCCAAATTTGCCCGTGTCCGGGCAGAACGGACCTACGAAGGTGGCGAGCTTATTGAAACATATTTGGCAATGGAAAACCGCGTGGAAACTAAGAACGTTGCAAAGGCCGGAGATTGGATTGTAACCAACCCGGGCGGTGAAAAATATATTGTGCCGGGAGATAAATTCGCCAAGAAATATGAACGTGCCTTAGACTTGGGAGAAGGTTGGTTTAAACCTACTGGCGGCAATCAGGAGTTTGTGCAGCTGAAACGGGATATGAACATTATTGCCCCGTGGGGAGAAACCCAAGTTCTTAAAAAAGGTGCGTATGTGAATGTTACGGACCTGACGGATATTTACGGCGTGGCGCAAGCAGAGTTTAAAGATACCTATAAGAGTATCCGTGTCATGTACCAGGAGAACTTAAAAGGTATACGTTTGCTAGCGCTGAAGGTGGAACAAAAATTATATAAAAAGTTCCCGAAATATTCAGGTGTTTTCTTTAAACGTGTGCTGGCCAATGATACGGACTTTATGATTAAACGTTTAGAAGAACAAGCGGCGAAAAAAGCGGAAAAGAACTTGGCAAAAGCCAGTGCGAAGAAAACAGGGCTGCGCGTATTTGGCGGGGCTTTGTTCGGAAGCGCAATATACTTTGGGCTTACATTGGCGACAGCGCCCAGTGCCCAAGGGGGCACGGCTCATAATGCTTCCCCGCGTAGCGAAGTGATTAAGCAGACGGTTGGTAAAGTCAAAGGATTGAGCGGAGAGCAAAAAGATATGTTGGCAGATATCGCTACATTTATGGACCCGAATGCGCGGCCGTTGATTCTGCGCAGCCCGGAACTAATGGATAAAATGGGCGAGTATAGCGCTATCATTCAGTCTAAAGAGTTTGATGTGGATAGCGCAGCTGAGTTTATCTCGGATGAACTGGTTGCTATTGAAATGCAAGGCAATACACAAAATACCGTGCAAGCACAAGTAAAAAGTGTGTTGCGTTCGTAAAAAGTAGTTTTGTAATACACAACTCCCCGGGTGAAAGCCCGGGGAGTTTCACGAGTACCTTACAGGACACCCCAGGCGGGAGCCTGGGGATGAATGCAAAAGCCTATATCTTCTTTTCCTTGCATCGATGGTGGGAGTAAATGAAAAGGTA
>CAJOLM010000009.1 GCA_905235355.1 uncultured Elusimicrobiales bacterium | reverse complement strand
TTATTTTAAGAGGATAAAAAGAGATTGTCTTAAATTGTTTCGGAAAACGTCGTCGGAATAGTCTCATATGTATTGAACCCTAACAGCCCTATTTTTGCCTTTCTTTTTCGCCCCATTTCTCCGACGAAAAGACAACACACCCCGCACAAATAATGCAGGGTGTATTTGAATAAGACTTACTATTTAGTTGTTGTGGAAAGTGTGCCCAATTCCTGGCGGATTTGATTAAATAAGTCAGAAGCCGTAGCACGCGACAAGAAACTTTCCCATTCTTCCGGCGTCATTTCAAAATCGTCCATGACTTGCATCGCCAACTCGCGCGAGCGGTCTTTACCCGATTTGTTATCTCCGGCATATTCACGCTCCAACTCCACATAACGCGTGGCAATTGCGCGGTCAATATCCTGCTGGGAATAAGTCGGCTGCCGAGTCTCTTGCTTCATAGCGTTGGTATCAAATATCCCCTCGCCCCACTCGTCATTTTCCGGTGCTAACAATTCATCTTGATCCTGCTTTTCAGCAGTTGGAGACACACGGTCACGGCGTTCACCCATCGGATGCATGGCACGGTCACGTCCGATATCAGACCAATCCGTCCGCTCGCGCCCTGCCAGCATATTAGAACACGCCATCGGATTAATAATCAGATAGATGCTCAGTACAATCAAAAATAGAACCGCTGCTTTTAACAAGATTTTTAACATATTCGCTCCTTTTCTACAGAATAGCAAATTTTTATCTACTAGATGTTGATTTTCGTTGCTCCACGCCGTTGCGCTGCAATATTTCTATGCTACGTATAAATTGCGGATTGGAAAAAATAGCTTGCAGTGTTTTGGCAAATTCCGGGTCTTTAGAATATTTGGAAATCAATTGCGGCACCTCTGGATAAGCGGTCATCAATGCCCCCAGTTCTTCCCCTCTGAGCGTAAATAAATCTATGGGCCGCCCGGTAATCTGTTGCAAATCTTGATAGAAAGCCTGCAACTGAGGGTCTTGCTTATAATCTGCTAAAATGGACTGCATGGTTTGGAGAGCTTGTTTCTGCTCGGTTTGGGCGTCCAGCGTGGCATCTTGCAAATAAATTTCTTGCGGCTGTGCCGTTTCTGACTCCGTACCGGATTCGGCAGGCCATCGACGGAAAACAGGCTCCTCTATCACCGGAGGAACACGTTGTATTGGAACATTGTTAAATGTCATAGTCGGGCCGGCGGCTTCTTCAGAATCTTCAGCGTATTTTTCATAGGCGCGGTAAAGGTGCAGGCTAGCTATAAAAGCCAGCCCCACGATAATCACACCTATTAAAAAACGACTGAGTTTAGACATATTAGTCGTCTATATTCATCAACTCTACCGTAAACACCAATACCGAACCTGGCGGAATCATACCTACCGGACGATTGCCATACGCGGTATCAGCCGGGCAGACCACCGTTGCTTTCGCACCCGGGCGCATCTGCTGCAAGGCTTTGGTCCAGCAAGGCACTACTTGATTAAGTGCTACAGTAAAAGCTTCCCCACGGTCATAAGAGCTGTCAAATTTCGTGCCGTCAATCAATTTTCCTTCATAATTAACGGTCACTTTGCTGCTGGCAGACGGAGTGCTGCCTTTACCTTTGCGGGCTAGTTTAATCATAGCACCGTTATCCAACACCTTCACATTTTTTTCTTTAGAAAAATTTTCTAAATATTCTTTTTGTTCAGCTTCGCGGCGCTGGCTGATAGTTTCTGCATCTTGCTGGTATTTAGCAATAATTTGCGGTTTGTAAGTTTCCAAATCTGTTTGGGCAGATTTGTTTAATAAACTATCGCGCATACCTTGAGATACAGCTTTGTAATCATCTTCATTGTCCAAGATAAGCTGACGCTTGAGGTTATCCCCCAGCAAAAATCCCAGCGAGTATAACATTTTATTGCGCTCAGCCGGATCTTGCACTTGAGCGGTTTGATCCGTCGCAGCTTCTGCTGCGGCATTTTCCTGTGCATAAATCGGAGCCACCAACACCAATAATAAAATACCAAAAATAATTTTTTTCATAGTATGCCTATTTTGTTTTCAGATAATCCGTCAAGCGTTTAATGATTTCCACAGACGATTTATCACCGATACCTTCCATGCTTTTGCGCAAGGAATCGGCTTTGCGGCTCGTGCCTGCCCGGTCATAGACATTCAAGCGTGCAAACGTCGCACCTGCTTGCAAATCACGCAAACTTACAGCCGCACTAGTGGCGGCCCATTCAAGCCCTTTGACCCGGTCAGAACCATAACCGTCTACTTGCGCATCTACCTCTACAGACAATACCGCCGAGGGGTCGTTCGCATCCACAGCACTTAAGCCCATTTGATTCATGGCATCTGTCACACGCGAAAGCAATACATGGCTTTCTTCCCCGCGCAATATTACAGCGACTTTAACAGCAGCCAAGCGGTCATTGTACAGTTTTTTGTATTGATTAAAACGCTCGGTTTCATAGCCCTGGTGATCCTCGCTCACGAAGATATACAAATCCTGCAGAATATTGCGTTTGACAATAAGTGGCTGCATAGCAAACGCGGCACGCAACCCGGCAAATTTATCTTCGGTAGCTTGCAACTGGGTAGCTAATGCCCCCAAACGTGCGTCCAATTCATTCATAGAAGGCTCTAATACTTTTTCCCCAGTTTGACGTTTTAAGACGGCTAAAGCAAAATAACGTTTTTGGTCTTTGCTGCTTTTGTCACGCCATACTTTGCCAATTTTGGCATTGGCTACAATATCATCAATTTGGGAAAATCCCTTCGCGTCCGGCACAGCTTGTTCCAATGCTTTTTTCATATTGGACAAAGCATCTGCTGACGCTGTTTCTTTATCGGCCCCTTCACCTGCGACCACATAATAAGTATGTTGGTCGTATTTACTCATTTGATAGCTGATGGTATTTTTATTTACCCCAGCGCATGCACATAACCCAGCTGCACATACTAATATAAACCATTTTTTCATGTTCTCTCCTTATTTGGCGGTACGGTGATGCAAATACACGCGACCGCCAGCCGTTACCGGCACTTTTTCAAAGGTATATGTCTCTATTATCTTACCAAATCTGTTTTTAAAACGCAGCGTAATATCTTGCTCCCCCGGTGGCACATAGAAACGCGTCACACGCAGCTGCGCCGGCAAAGTAAACCATTGGCGGGTATCTGCTTTTTCCGTTAACGCACCTAAAAAACTGACAAACATCTCTGCGGCATCTCCCCAACCGGAACTATTGGATTGTTTACTCACGGTGTTCTTGGTCTGTACCGCAGCCACTCGCTTGGCCGCGGCCCGCAATGCCGCCCGCATCAGGGTACCTGTTTGCTTATCCTTCAGTTCTTGTTTGGCCTCGTCGGCCACATTGCCCAATAGTTGCGTGTTATACACCTGGCCCTGCGCGGTCACCACTTCAGAGGCAGCAATTGCATACGGCTGATCCTCAAGCACCGGATAAGCCACTGTGATAGAATTGCCTAATGCGCCGGCATAAATAGCGTTACGCACTTGCGGACTTACATTAGAAGTATTTTCCTGATGGGTGTTAATATAACCCAACACATGGCCCCAAGCTAGTTGAAAAGTCGCCGTTTTTTTGAGGGGTACAACCCCATTACTATGTACCAGGACCACTTCTCCCCAACCGGCTACGGGTTTTGGAAATGCTGGCGCAGTGCCAAAGGCTTGCTCCGCCCGAGCACGCGCAATACGCGCATCATCTAAGCGTCCGGCCGACTCAAACACCAGGCTCATAAAATATTGCACAAATGCATTATCTTTTCCGGTACTGCCACGCAATTGATCCAAAAAGTATACTGCGCGGTTAGCTTCCACCAGGGCATCTGAAATATTATGCTGCGCCAAAAAATTCATCGCCCGGTAGTAATAGGTAAGGGCTTTTTCATAATCAGCCGGCACATAAGATACGGTCAAATCATTAACTAAAAACTGGGCAGTATGAGCAGAGACACTTTGGGTAAACAATTCTTCTATGCGGTCTTGTGCCTGTGAAAGACGCTGGTCACTTTCTTTATATTGTTCTGCATCGTGAAGTACCGCCCCACTATCTAAATAATAGAGCACCCGGTCGCGGCGGCTATATTCTTTGTTTTTACCGGATTCTATTTTAGCAACGGCAGCCGTATAGTCCTTGTTGGCAAGCAATTTGTTGACATCTTTTTTATGACGCAAAGAAGGCGCGCTGCACGCTGAGCAGCATAAAATAACTGTCAGAAGTGTAAACCAACGCGCCTTCATAAAAATTACCAGCTTGTTTTGCTGCGGGTAACGTATTTTTTAATTTGCTTTTGGCCGTTCCAAACGATTTGATTGGTTTCCAAGTTAATCAGTTTCATGTTCACTTGATAGAACACAACGGCTTTTTTATTCTCGGAATCTACAATAGAATTGAGCACACCCGAGAGCATGAAATCAGCTCCGATTTCCCGTCCAAACGCTTTGCGGGTTTCTTCGGAAGCAAATTCATCTTGCTCCAAGCGTTCTTGGCGCAATTCGCCACGTTCGTTTTTGCTGGCTACAAAATCCACCTTGCCGGAATTAATTAACGCACGCTGCATCTCTTCTACAAACGTATCCGTGTTGATGTGTTCCATGCTGCTATTGGTAACGGTCCCGACGATTACGGTTGGCTCTTTACCCAGCTTGGCTACGGTTTTATTGTACCAGCCGGAGTTCAGACAATCGTTGATCATCTCAGAAGCGACCATTTGGGAATCCGTATCGTTCCAACGACCGCTGACATCTTTGATTTCCGTTGAGTTCATACGCTGTACCTTGGTACCGCACGCAAACAACAACGGCAAAATAAGTAGACTAAACCATACTTTTTTCATGTGCATCTCCTTTATTTATTTTTATAAATGAACAGCCCGACACAACTGCTGACCAACTAAATTATCGTTTTCATATTCGCAAGAGAGCGTACCGTTGTCTAAAGTTATCACAAACCATTGCGAATATTTTGTACTGGCCGCTTGCAAGATATTTGCTTCGTTCAGGCTGATATTATAACCTGCACATACCAATACACTTTGCCCTTCCTGCACTTGCTGTTTACACGATTTTGGAGCAAACTGCGAAAAATCTGCCGTATAAAAACCATTTTGCGCATAAAAGTCTTGCTCGGCGGCTCCGATATCTTTTACAATTTGCAAGGTCTGACGCGCATGACGCTGGTCCTGGTGCCGTTTGAAAGCGGGCAAGCTTAACGCCAAGCCAAATCCAAGAATCAAAATAATAAACAGCATAACCTTATGCAAAATACCGCGCTGATTCATACAATTTACAATTCCTTTATAGACACTCATCTGTTCCTGTAATCAAATTGCTGCACGACGGATAATTACGGTTTAAATTACTGCAATAATCCCCTTCACAACAAATCCGTCCGTCTTTATAAGACAAAATCTTTAAAGCATACTCATACGTCCCATCGGAACGGGTGGCGGTTGCGCCGGCACGGCTAGCCGTTTTCCACAAGGTATAAGAAAAATGCTTGCTTAACTGGGCATCCTGCAGCAAAGACACATCTGATGCCTCGGTTAAATAAGCTTTACCCAGCATACACCGTTGCTCTTGTGTTCCTCGAATAGTTGTCAACACTTTTTCGGCTTCCATGGTCTTATTTGTTTCTAAAACCCGACGGTATTTAGGTACAGCCACAGCTGCCATTACCCCGATAATAACCACTATAATTAACAACTCGGCTAAAGTAAAACCTTTTTTTTCTCTGTAAGTCATACACTGTTATCCATTCCTTACTTTAAATGTATCAAAAACAACCCTCTCCGTCAAGACGCTTTAGTTTGGTAAGGGTAAAAAAGGCTTTTGGTCCGGTTGCTTTTGTGTCACCATCAATTCCACATTATCTATCAGCAATGCAGGTGCCACTACAGATACCGGGACTCCGTTCTCTACGCTATTAAATACTTCCTTCTCTGCTCCCGCGGCCCAAATATCCCGCAAACTGCCGCTGGCAACTTCTGTCCACTCCAGGCCATATACCGGCTCTTTGTGACCGTCTTGGGTATAAATACGCTCCGCAGTAGCCAATTTGTCAGCTCCAGCCTGTCCGGGAAATACATGGAAAATATAACAATATTCCAATTCCTGTTCCCGGCAGCGCGTCAGTAATTCGCTTTCTAATTGGTCCGTTGGCAGCGGATTTGTAGGCTCAAAAAATACATTGGTAACCGTCGGACGCGGATATTGATTGCCCATACGCCCATGCCCGTTGCTTTGCTTTTGTCCGGGCACTAAGCTGCGCGAAGACGGCAAGGCTTTTAATTTTCCACCCGATACTAACTGCAACTCTTGCGCGGCTACCCCTTCGCCGTCCACGGGCATAAAACCCAGCAGCGGTTTACCCTGATATTGCCGAAGTAACGGGCGGTCAAACACATCAAAAATAGGGCTGATGACCCGCATACCCATTTTATCGCGAAAGCGTCCTGATGACGCATCTGTATCGTGCACCGCAGACAAAAGCGGTTTTGCATGGCGGACATTACGCACAAAAAACTGGTTTAAATAGCCCCCGGCAGCCTGCGGCATCAGCAACACCGGGCCTAAATACGGCGCGCCCTTGACTGCCTGGCGGCTGCGTTGCATCTGCTGCAAAAATTGCGCCGCACGTTCGCGGATAAAATTCTCCTCATTTTCTGAGGGAAGTGGAAAGCTAACGGATGCTCCCTCACTATACCCGTCTTTCGTGTGCCATTTGGCTTGAAAAGTAACCTGGCTAGTGGGAATGGCTAACTGGTAAAAGTCACCCTCACTGTCTAAAAAATATTCTTCCGTCTGCCCTTGACGTACCGCAATTTGATACTGCTCTAAATAAGGGTACGCCGCGGTTTGATTAGACAGTGCTTGCAGTAGCGGTGCATATTGCGCTACCGCGCGCGGCGAAAGAGCAGCTATTTCTTCCACATATTTTCCCTGCGGCGCGCGCGAGAAATCAGCCGGCTCTTGGGTAACATTTTTGCGCCGTTTATAAGCTTCTTTTTTCTCCGCCACGTTAGAAGCTTTGACATATTCTAAATCTGTCAGCTGCCATAAGGCGTCCCGTACCGACTCATAACTATCCCCTGTTCGTCCGGCCAGCACGGTGCGGGCATAATAGTCATCTTCATAGCCGGAACTGTTATTCTGTTTATCGCCCGCATAAATATATACCGATATACCCACCCCGGTAAATTTATTTTCCTCTTGCAGAGGAAACAACTGCCCCAAATCCGCCGCAATTTCCTGCGAAGGGCTGGGCCGCCGCACACGGTATGCAATATAAAAAGGCTTCGCGCTGCCTTTGACGCGCAATTCTTTTTTGCTGCGGTTCATTTCATCTTGCATGGCGCGGAAATAAATATTATCCGGCAAGGTTTCCGCCTGCACGCCCATGGCAACGCACATCAGTAATAGGAAAAATAAGTTTTTCATTTTATGTCTCCTTGCTCTGTTAACGGGGAAGGCAATACCGGCGGTTTATAGCCGCTTTTTTTCGTCTTTTCTGTTTCCAAAGATTCCAGCAGCAAGCTCGGCGCGATATTGGTTTGCGGAACCCAACCGCTTTCCGCCCCGCAGCTGCCGTCAAATACCGCATCATCATTAGCCGCGGCTATTACTTTATTAAAGCTGACTAGCGGGGTACCCACCACATCCAGCCCGCGCACGACTTCTTTGCGTCCGTCGGGATAAACGCGCCACACCATTTTAGCTTGCAGTTTAAAACTCTGCGGCATAGACGTACCTGTGTAGGTAAATCCGCCACCCAAATCTTCCACGATAAAGCCATAGGGTTTTCCCTGGTGCTTAATTTCCGCCAGCAGCATTTTTTCCAACTCCTCATACGAAACCGTTTGCGAAGCCGTCGTGCGCATAATGCCCATACGCGCCACGGCGCGGGCCCCGGTTTCCCGGCGGCCATGACCATTAGACTCATTAAAACCCGCAATTGGGCTGCTGGGCATTAAAAAGTTTTTCAGCACGCCGTTTTCAATCAGCGTAACCGGGCGGGCCGCCACGCCTTCATCATCATATAGGTAATAGCCGCGCAGCGCGCTGCCGCGAAAACTGCGCAAGGTCGGGTCGTCTACAATAGTCAGCAGCGGAGAAATAACCTGCCGGCCTGTTTTGCCCGTAAAGGTTTGCCCTTCCGAGTCATCTTTTTGGCGGTGGCCTTCCAAGCGGTGGCCCAGCACTTCATGCACAAATACGGCAGCCGCCTTTCCCTTTAAAATGGTAGGAGCGGTAAACGGCTCCCCTTCCGGGGCCTGGCTTAACGCTTCCAGTTCTGCCAGTGATTGTTTTACGTCCGCAATCAGCTGTTTTTCAGAGGGAAGCTCATCCATAGAAAATACATTGTAATCTTTAAAACGCTCCAGCTCCATGCCATCTTTGGCGCGCGTGCTCAACGAGTACATCAGCCGCACATAGGCATACGGCGTTTTCAAACGCGTGCCGCGGCTGTCGGCAAAATAGCGGTGGCCTTGCTGCACGGAAAAAGAAAAAGAGCTATCCAGCACATACGCTTTTCCGGCGGGTAATTTAGACGCTTCTTGCAACAATGCTTTCACTTTTTCTAAATCTACGCTTACAGGAGCCTGCGTTTGACAATACGTCACGACGACAGGCGGAAATGCAAAATCAGCCGATTGGTCCTTGGTCTGTGACATGGTGCGCACATTGGCAGCCACGCGGCTAAAATCTTTTTGTGCTTGCTCGGCTGCTTTTTGCGTAGCACGCCACCAAGCGCGTTTGAAAGCTTTGCTATTTTCTGCCGAAACGGCGGGCGCACCTTCTATTCCTTCCACTTTAAAATTTTGCCACTCGCCTTTTAAAGCCCGCGTATTATCCAGTGCCGGGCTGCCCGCGCGCGCTTGCACTTCTGCCACAGAAACGCCTGTGTGATACTGCGCTTGCACACCGCCTAAAGACATTTCCAGCCCCCAGTTTTCCCCCTCTTTATAGGTATAAGACAAATAATAAATGGGCGGGTTTTGTTTTTTAAGCACCGTAAAGCTGCGCTTGAGTTCCTGGCCCATGAGCTGCAGCGGAAGCTCCGTTTTGACAGAGCAGCTTTCGGCGTGTGCACATACTACGGAAAATAACAAGAGAAATAAAGGGATATATTTTTTCATAATAGCTCCTTTATTTATTGTAACAAATCAGGCTGTCAGACGTGCAATTTGTAGAAATAGCTATAAATTTGATATGATACTAATAAGCACGCTGCAGTAGCTCAGCTGATAGAGCATCCGCCTTGTAAGCGGAAGGTCGTGGGTTTGAACCCCACCTGCAGCTTTTCTTTTCTTCCTAAAATCCCTTACTTCTTTGTTGTTCGGTCACTGCGAAGTTGTTATCAAAAAAGAAACTATCCCCGAAGGCTGTAATCGGGGATCTCGTTGTTTATTAAATAAGGTTGAGATTCCCGAGTCCTGCGGACCGCCACTTCGGGAATGACATCTTTTTATATCCCGCCCAGAAACCCTGCGGGATGACGGGGACGTGAAACACTGCGGGATGACGACGCGAGCGTAAATGTGTGCACGTTTGCACTGTGTCGTCCTGGGGTGTTTCTGCTCAGGACCTCGTTGTATGAGAAAACCCCGATACCAAAAGGTACCGGGGTTTCCAAACAAGCATGAATATAAAACTTAGAACATCGCTTTTACGAACGCGCCCACGCGGTTGCGGTCGTATTTCGCCCAGCTCGTGTTGGAACGGCGGGTGGTGAAATTGTACCAAATACCGGCAGACAGCCAGTCCTTAAACTGATAGCCCAGTTCCGGGCGGACGGAGAACAGATCGTCTTTGCGTTTGTCCTCTCCGGCGGCAGCTGCTTTCGGATAGGCCATATTGTCATAGGTGAACGTCACAGCAGCCGTCCATTTGGTAAAGAAACGGTGCGCCGCGTGTAAAGAAACAGACGTATCTACATAGTAGCGGTTGACACCATAAATGGTTTCTTCCATGGCGCGTTCACCGGACAGGCGAATGAGGTCATTTTCCGTCGGCATCCATTCCACTTCCAAATAATATCCGACTAAAGAAACATAATTGTCAGCTCCGGCTTTGCTGTGTTCGTAATCGCGCATAGCATAGGTAGCTTTGGCAGTACCGGTTACTTTAGGCGCTAACTGACCGTTGATACCCAAGCCAAACGTGCTGCCATTGGAATTATTTTTCTTATTGGTGTTATAGGAAATATTGGAAAACATATATTCAGCAAACAGTTGCGTCTTGCCGGATATATTATAATTTAATTGCGCACCGGCATTAACGCGGTTGCGGTCCAAATATTCCCAATCATTATCCGTGTAATAGTCGTAAATATCGCTCACATTCACGCCCAAACCCAAGATTTTTTCTCTGGAGCTTTGCCAAGAAAAATATCCTTTGTTTTGCAAGCGTTTGGCGCGGTCTGTTAAAGCATTGTTGGCCGGATCAGCGGTATAGATAAATCTATCCCCCAATTTAAACGTGTCATTTTGCAAATTGACGTCAGCCAATGCGTCCCAATAATTATTTTTAGACGATTTTTCCGTGTAAGCATTGTACCCTACCAAGCCGGTGGCAGACAAAGTCAGTCCGCTGCCCGGTACTGGAGCCCGATACTCCGCTCCTACGTGGGTAGAGCTAATCACGGAGTCTTTGGTATCATCTTTGGTCAGATAGATATTATCATCATAGCTGATTGTTTCGCTTACCATAAAGTTTAACGGCTGGGCCGCAAATACAGGCAGGGCTACCAAGGCAGCTAACACTAAAATTGTAAGTTTCTTCATACAAAATTTTCCCCTCAATTAGCGCGGTGCGGACGGGCTGAGTACTTCTTGCTCTTCCTTCACGTTGCGGGAGGCTTGTTGCGCATTAGTATCAGCCAAGCTATCTGCCACAAAGCTGTCTATAGAAACAACAGCATTGGCACCCGGATTGACACTGCTCAAGGCAGCGATATTGTTTGCAGATACGACGGTACCGCGGGCAATCGTAGCTACTTGACCTGCTTTATTTTGGGCTTGCACACTACCCGAGCGTACAGAAATCGTTTCGCTATTGCGGTTAACGGTAATAGAAGCGCGTCCGGCAGAGGATAAGGTCATGCCGTACACTTGTACACCTTTCATATTGTTCCCGGTAATAATTAACCCTTTGTTTACCGCAGGGGACAATACAGCTTTGGTTCCTTTCGGAATAAAAACAGTAATACCATTATAATCTACGGTGGTATCGGCACTTCCATCTACCACGATAGAAGCATCAGACGCATAGCGTTTTTCAGTTACATTTTGTTTTACAACTACAACGGCGTGTAAAGTGCTTACTAAAAATAACACCCCCACGGCAACAACTAACTTCTTCATCATGCTTGTTCTCCTTAATATAAAACTACTACAGATAGATTATATCATTTTATGCAGCGGTTGTGTAGCAGATGTTTATTTTGATGTATGCGGAAGCTGACCCACGGCTTTTTCTACCGCATCCGCCAAGGTGCGCGCTTGTTTTTCAAAGCTGCTACCTTCCAAGACAATTGGGTCCGGCACGGCTTGTTCTTTGCCATAGGCAAATTCCAGCAGCAGATGATATTTATCGGTATATTGGGCGTATTTGTCCAGCAGCAAGTCCAAATGTTCCGGCTCCATGACAAATACATAATCTGCTGCTTGCAAATCTGCTGCAGATACTTGGGTAGGCGTATGGGTATTAGGTGTAATGCCGCGTGATTTTAAAAAGTGAAATACTTTGGGCGGCACTTCGTACAAAGGGTCTGCATACAAGCCGCGCGAAACGGCCTGTATGTCTGGGCGGACAGACCGGCATATTTCCTGTGCCATAAAGCTGCGGCACACATTTGCGTGACAAATAAATAAAACTTTCACGTACTTACTATATCAAATTTTATACAATGCTCGTATGGATTTATTTTTGCGCATCTTACTTATCATTGCAATCTTTTTTGTGCCTTTCAGTTTTGCAGGAGCAGAGCCGTGGGTTTTTTCTATTTTGCAAGGCATTGTAGCGATACTGCTGGGCGGTATTTTATTTACCCGGCGTACACTCATATATACTCCTTTATATAAGCCGGTACTCTATTTATTAGGTATGCTTACCTTGTATGCAGCCGTGCAGAGCATTTGCCCGCAAACACTGCTGATGCGCCCCGCTCCTTACCCCTCCACGCTAATGCGTTTATACACGCTGGAACATGCGTCGTATTTTATCACGTATGCAGCGCTGGTATTTTGTGTGATGCAGCTTGCGCAAACCTCTAAACAAGTATCCCAACTGACCGCTTGGCTGACGGCCTGTGCGGTAGCGATTGTCCTGTGCGTGTTATGCTTACCCAAAGGGCAATACATCCTCGCGCTGGCAAATGTGCGCGGCGGATATGGTCCGTTTTTAAACCGTAATCACGGCGGGATTTATTTAGCTGCCAGTGCTGTGTTAAGTGTCGGCTGGGTAGTAGCCGCGTGGCGCAACAGACATCACATCAAAATCCCTAAACCGTCTTTTTATGCCCGGCAAATTTGGGCGTTGCTGCTGGCCATAGCAATCGGTGTGGCGGCGGTATTTTCCCGCTCGCGCGGTGGTATGCTTTCTTTATCTGTAGGGCTTTTTGTCTTTAGCGTACTATGTTCCTGCTATGTGCCGCTGACGTGGAAGAAACGGCTCAAGTCCCTGGCGCTGGTACTGGTTGTTTTTGCACTGGGAGCGTATTGGGCCTATACCCATGTGGACCAAATTAATGAATTTGCCCAGCGCCGCACCGTGCAAGATACTTCTATAGAAATACGCAAAATGTTATATCACGCTGCCGGAGATATGCTGGATAATTACCCCCTGTGGGGCATAGGCATTGGCGCGCTGCCGGTGGTGGTAACGTCTTATGTAGAAAAACCCATTTCCTCTTATGTAGAGCGCTTGCATAGTGACTGGCTGGAAATACTGGTCGGCACCGGATATGTGGGCGGCATACTGATACTGCTGGGGCTGCTTTACTTTATATATATAGTATTGCGGCGGCTAAGAAGATTAGAGTCTGTCAAGCAAATCAAACTGGCCGCGTTGGTGGCGGCGCTCGTGGTTATTTGCAATGGGGCGGTCTTTGATTTTCCGTTCTTTATTCCGGCGACTGCGTGTCTGTTTTTTATCATTACCGGCCTGGCGTGTTCGGTTTCTTTTTGGAAAGATAGAACGCACACCTGGCAGCCCGCGCTGCTGCTGCGCCTACTGGTGCTGATAATCTTTTTAGCGGCGTGTATTATTCCCTTACGGCGGACGCTTTCTTGGCGCGCATTTTTGTTTGGCCGCAATTACAAAACTGAGATGCACCTGCAGTATTATCAAAAGGGCCTCGCGCTCTATCCCAGCCCGCGTGCTGCTGCGCGTTTGGGAAATGCGTATTACAATGCCGCTGTCCGCTCCAAAGATCCGGCGGAAAAAGCCCGCCTATTGGAGCAGGCCAATCAGCTCTCTATTACCTACCTGCGAAAATATCCGCAAGAAAAGGCACTCTCTATCCTCTATATGCGCACGCGCCCCGCAGGAGCTGACGCCGATATTTCTAGATAACTTAGATTATATTTGGTAAAATATAGAATATGAAGAAATCTATCTATGTTTACCTCTTGCTAGGCATTTTGTTGCCTTTTTTGGCTGCGTGCGGAAGCACTCCTAAAAATAACGCAGCCCAAACCGCCTCGGTTTCACAAGAAATTTCCAAAGGCATTGAACAAGTACGCCAATCGGCCTCGTATGTGTTGCAGCCGGGCGATTTATTAGACGTCAAAGTCTTTATGGAAGAAGATATGGACCGCATTTTACGCATCAGCGGTAACGGAAGCATCACCTATCCGCTGGTGGGCACTGTACCTGTAGCCGGATATACTGTAGAGCAGGCAGAGGCCAATTTAGCCGAAGCCTTGCGTATGTATTTAAAAAATCCGCAAGTGTCTATCCTTATTAAAGAGTACGGCAATAAAACTGTGTATGTATTAGGCCAGGTCAAGAAGCCGTCCTCTATTGAAATCCCGCCCGAAAAATCCATGACCGTGCTGGAAGCAATTACGTCCGCAGGCGGATTTACCGACGTAGCCGCCGTATCCAAAGTGCGCATTTTGCGCATGCAGGACGGCAAGCAACACACCCTGGACGTGGACGTGACCCAAATCACCAAACAAGGCAACAAAGCCATGGATATTGCCCTCATGCCGGGCGACGTAGTCTTTGTGCCACAAAGCTTATTTTAAGGATTTACTATGGACAACACAAATAATAATCAAGAAGAACTGGATTTAAGCCAGCTTATCCAGATTGTTTTTAAACGCTTTTGGCTGATTAGTGCATTAGCAGCCGTCGGGCTGGTAACTGCGCTACTGGTCAACACCTTTATGCGCCCGGCGTACAAAGCCACGGTGCTGATGATGATTAACCAGGAAGACGCCGGCAAAATTGACCCTGCCTCTTACCGTTCTTTTACGTCGGAAGAAGATTATTACCGCACCCAGTACAAGCTCTTAGAAAGCCGCTCTCTACTAGAGAAAGTGTACAACGATATGGACCTGGGCCAATACGAAGAATTTGAAAATCCCGGCGGCATTAATAAGCTGCACAAAGCTATTAAAATTGAGCCGATTACCCGCAGCCGCTTGGTGGAATTATCCGTCATTGCCTATGACCCCAAACTGGCGCAGGAAACCGCTAACACGCTGGCTAATACCTTTGTGGCAGACAATATCAGCAACCGCGTGTTTATGGGGCAAGACGTCATCAAAGCGTTAGAAAGCACCGAAAAAAGCCGCGAGCAGCAGGAACTATTGGACTCCATGCCGCAGGTGGTCAACAGCGACTTTATCAAAAGTTTAAAACAGCAGTCTGCTCATCTCTCCGGGCAGCTGGCGCGTTTGTCTGCCAAATACACACCGCAACACCCGGAAGTGATTTCTGTGGCTAATCAGCTGCAGGCCGTCAATAACCAAATTAACACGGAAACCCGCCGCTTGGTGCTCAGTATTAAAATTGAGCTTTCCGGTCAATTTTCCGGCAACAATATCCGCGTGATTGACCCGGCTATCACGCCGCAAAATCCGGTCCGCCCGCGCAAATTAATCAATATCGCTATCGGACTACTGGCGGGTGCGCTATTAGGGTTGCTGGTGGCGTTTGTCCTAGAATTTTTGGACCAAAGCGTCACGTCCTCTGAAGATTTGGAAACCAAACTGGGGCTGGCGTATTTAGGTTTTATCCCGATGGAAAAGAGCAAAAAAAGAACGTCAGAATATGGCTCTATGCTCTCGGGCACTAATTCGCTGCTGGCGGAAAACGTGCGCAATGTACGCACTATGTTGGACTTTGCCCTCACACAAGATAAAGGCGCGCCCATTTTGATTACCAGCGCGCTGCAAGGCGAAGGCAAAAGCCATTTGTCTGTCAATCTTATAGTAGCCCTGGCCCAAGCCGGCAAAAAAGTGCTGCTTATTGACGGAGATTTACGTCGCGCGCGTTTGCACAAAGCCTTCAAGCTTTCTTCTGAAAAAGGCTTAAGCCATATTTGGGATTCGGACCCGCAAAAAGCCGATTATGCCGCCAATGTACAAGCGGTCAAAGACGTACCGAATTTATTTGTCATGACAGCCGGACACCGCCCGCCCAATCCGGCGGAGCTGCTTAATACGCCTAAACTGGCTGACTTACTGGCTTGGGCCAAGCAGCATTATGACCAGGTGATCATAGACTGCCCCGCCGTGATGCCGGTTTCCGACACGCTGCTGTGGGGTAAACATATTCCCCAGGCCATCTTTGTGCTGCAACACGCCAAGACCAGCGCCAAACTGGCCCAGGCTGCTTTGGACAAGCTGCAAAAAGCAGGCATCAAAATTTTGGGTGCGGTACTTTCCCAGTACAAGCTGGAAGGTTTATCCTATGGGCGCTATAGCCGCTATGGACGTTACGGACGCTATGGCTATTCCCAGTACGGATATACCGACGGCGCTGACTCAAGCAAAAAATAAATATTGTTTATGACGCAAGCGCACGCATTTCATTGGCTAATTACAGGCGGGGCCGGATTTATCGGCTCGCACCTGGCTCGCACCTTGATCGCACGCGGTCAACGCGTGACGGTACTGGATGATTTATCCGGCGGCTCATTAGACAATTTGTCCTCTGTGCAGGATAAAATCCACTTTATCAAAGGCGATATTTGCCATTTTGCCACCGTCGCCCAAGCATGCAGCGGGGTAGATTATGTGCTGCATCATGCGGCTTTAGTGTCGGTGGCAGAGTCTATGCAGGACCCGCAAAAAACCATGCAAATCAATATAAACGGCACGCAAAACGTGCTGGAAGCAGCGCGTCAGGCAGGGGTCAAACGCGTGGTGTTTGCCTCGTCCTCTGCCGTGTATGGCAATAGCCCCGCGCTGCCGTATGCCGAAACCACCCCCACCGATTGCCAATCCCCTTATGCCTGGAGCAAACAGGCCGGGGCAGAATTATGCCAGCTTTACACCAAGGCCTATGGATTGCCGACGGTTATTTTGCGCTATTTTAATGTGTTTGGCACCGGACAAAATGCTAATTCTGCCTATGCAGCGGTCATTGCAAAATTTATGCAATTAGCCGCAGACAACCAACCCCTGGGCATTGACTGGGACGGCCTGCAAAGCCGTGATTTTGTGCACGTTAGTGACGTTGTGCAAGCCAATTTGCTCGCGGCAGAAAAAGGCATACCGGGCGAAATTTACAATGCGGACGCACTTATACATTACTGGAGCTAGCCGATACGATTGAAAAAGTATCCGGGCGTAAACTTGCGCGCGTCAGCCGCCCGAAACGTCCGGGAGATGTACATGAGTCCTCTGCTGACATTAGCAAAATCCGCGCGCTGGGCTTTACCCCGCACGTAACGTTAGAGCAAGGATTAGCCGAAATGTGGCAAGAAAAGGAAGGCACTAACAAATGACCTCTAGTTTATTTTTTATTCTGGACGCGATTGCCTTTTTCCTCATTACGTGGGTCTGTGTATACCTGCGCCACGGCGGAATAACTTGGGGTAGTTTTGCGCATCAGCTATGGGCCTTTG
>CAJOLM010000008.1 GCA_905235355.1 uncultured Elusimicrobiales bacterium | reverse complement strand
CTCCCGGAGGCTTGGCGTTTGATTTGGGCGACCATTTTCGCATAGACACCAACGAATATACCCCTTCTGCCTACGAAACTGGCCAATATGCGCTGCTGGACCAAATGAAAGTATCCAAAGACGACCTTAATCTTTTATCTGAGGATTATTACCAGTTCTTTGATAATGCCGGGGTTGCTTTGGACTTGAGCGGCTCCACTGTCAATTACTATTATGACGGCAAGCATTATGAATTGGCACAAGATACTGCCGATAATCACCGGCTGAAAATTACTAAGACCACGGGTGATGCGGAGCTGAGCAATGCCGCAGAAGATGCCACTACTGCTAACTACATTGTCACCGACGGCGTGCTTACCAAAGATGCCGGTACTGTAAAAGGCAACCTCTTTGAAATCAGCGGTAATGATATTAATGTCAATGGGCACAAGGGTCTCGTCATTGACGGAACGCAAAACCAGCAAACCACGCTGCTAACTAACATCAGTGGCGCAGCAGATAGTGATTTAACTGTCCAAAACGGCGGCTCGCTTGCGGTATCTGCGCAAGATAAAGAGCTGACATTGGGTCAAGAGGACACCACTACCCTCACGCTGGACAATGCCACCGTTACGCTGGATAGCACCAAGAATGCTATCACGGTAGCGGGTGCTATCAAAGGGGCTAACAACGCAACCGATATTGTTACTGCCACCGGGTCTTCCCTCACGTTTAACCAAGTGCAAAATACCACTCTGCATTTGAACACGCAAGAAGCCTATATAAACGGCGCGGCAAGCGGGAGTATTTTTGACCTGGGCAGCGGAGTCTTGCAGGTAGTGCAAGATGACTATTTAGCTGCCGCCGGAAACAATGAAGTCGTTGCCAACGGCGGAGCTATCAACCTGGCTAACGGCAAAGCTACCGATATTGCGCTAGGCAAAATGACCTTGCAAAGTGATTTGCAAACGGGCATAGACGTGGATTTGAAAAATATGTCTGCTGACCGCTTTGTCTTCCAAGACAGTGCGGATTTGATTACAAATGCAAACTCTTTGCGCATTGTTAACATAAACCCTGTAAACTCGAAAGCGGCCTTAAAAGATGAGTCTTATGAAATCCCACTTATTAGCAGCGATTATCATAATGAAAACTTCTTGAATGCGGTACAAGCGGATCTGTCCGCAAGTGAGCTGCAAAGCTCTATTTTCCGCTATAAGGTGTCCTGGAAACAAGACGACAGCCAGGCCGGACTTCTGTTGCAGCGCGGCTCTAGCTCTAATTACAAGAGTTATAATCCGTCTGTGCTGACCAGCCCGATTGCCACCCAGTTGGGCGGATATTTAGGGCAACTGGCGGTAAACGACCAGCTCTTTAATCATTTAGACACCATGCGTCCGCAAGAAGCACAACCTGCTGACAAAGGTATGTCCGCCGGCGAAGAAATGTATGCCGCTTTTGCAGACAAAGACCGCGCTACCCTGTGGGCAAGCCCCTATGCGGCCTTTGGTAAAGTGCCTTTGAAACACGGCCCGAAAGTATCTAACAAACTATACGGCACATTGGCAGGTATTGATTCTGCCCTGTACGATATCGGACGCGATTGGAACGGTATAGGCGGCCTGTACGTGGCCTATAATGGCTCCTATCAGCATTTTGACGGCGTTTCCATGCAACAAAACGGCGGTGGGATCGGTGTGTCCGGTATGGCCTATAAAGATAATTTCTATGCCGGAGTGTTATTGGGCGGCTCTTTAAGTGATGTCCGCACCAAAACGGATAGCGGTCACGAACACTCCTCTATGCTCGGCGCCAACCTGGCTGCCAAAGCCGGATACGCGTGGGAGTTTGGCTCCCGCGGACAATGGCTGTTAGAGCCGGAAATGTTGGCTTCTTATACGTTTATTGATATGCCGTCTTACAATAATCAAGACGGCGTCCGAATCCACACCGAGCCGCTGCAAGCCATCACGCTGCAACCGCAAGTGCGCATAGTCGGACGTTCCTTCTCTTGGGGCCAGCCCTATGCGCAAGTGGCTTTTGCCACCAATTTGATGGATAAAACGAAATTTGAAGCCGAAGGGATAGATTTGCCGGAATTCTCCGTCAAACCCTATATGAAATACGGCTTGGGTGTGCGTCAAGTATGGCTGGGTCAATGGAACTGCTTTTTGCAGACCTATGTCACCACCGGCGGTGTCAGAGATATCGGTGTGCAAGCCGGTATTTCCCACGCCCTGTAACGGCTGACCGTTTGACCGTTAGCAACCAATATAAAGCCCCCACATTGGTGGGGGCTTTTAACATCTACAAAATAGCTATTGCATAACTGAGTAAAAATACCGCCTGTTTACGATATTTCCCCCTTCCACCAGGTTGGGATTTGAAATTTATAGCGGTCGTGTAAAATAAATTCATGACCAAACAGCCCCAACACCCGCTGCGAACGGACATAACTGTTGCGCCTCTCTACATAACACCAACGCAAGCCGATGCGTGTACAGTGTGGAGTAAACCATTCTTCCTGTAAAATTTTTTTCCATTTTTCTTGACCGGGCAAACTAACGCGTTTTAGTTCTTCCAAAAACAGATTTTGTTCATTTTGATGTGTCAATTTTTTATTACGCACCGTTTGTCCTTCATGTATACGATACGCAAAAAGGGGTTTGTCCACAAACGCCACCCGGCCCAACTTAGACAACTGCATATTAATAAAATGGTCTTCCGACAGACGGCAAGTAGGTATTGGGAATGATTTTATGGCACTGGCCCGCCACAGAGAACCATTCAAAAAATTATGTTTCTTCAATAAATTGCGGTAGCTGTGAAACTCCGCCCCCTGGAAATCATGCCCGGGCATTTCAGCCTGCCAAAACGCGGCAAACGTCTGAAAATTGTGTGGGCGGGTATGTAGCGGTGCGTACGCATCTTCTTTATTTCGCTCGCGTTCTAAGCGGCTTCCATCGGGGGCAATAAAATAATTATCCGGCAAGGTTTGCACCACATCCGGATTAGCTTCCAGCACTGCTACTTGCTCGCTAATACAGTTGGGCAATAATATATCATCACTGGCTAGTGCCAAAATATATTTTCCTTGACTTTGGGAAATTAGGGCAGAAAGGGTAGCGCTGGTACCGTGATTAGCTTGTCTGGACAGAGAAAATCGCACCATTTTTTCTTCACAAATCGGTGCCAGTTCCTGCAAAATGCTAAAAGTTGCATCTGTGGAGCCATCGTCTAAAATCAATAGCTCAATGGCAGGATAGTTTTGTTCCAAGACAGACTGTACCGCTGCCCGCACAAAGGCGGCATGATTATAGACAGGCATTAACACAGATACCAGCGGCTCATTCATTGTTTTAGTCCTATTAGCCAAATTGATTACACGCTGCTACCACTTTTTTGACTTCTTCGTCGGTCATAACCGGGCTCATGGGCAAGGATAATTCTTCCCGGTGAATTTGTTCACTAATGGGATAAGAACAATCTTTCCACTCTGCATAAGCACCTTGATGATGTGGCGGCGTGGGGTAATGAATCAGTGTTTCAATACCTTGTTCTTTGAGATAGGTTTGCAAATCATCTCTGCGCGGACAGCGAACCGCAAAAATATGCCACACATGAGCCGTTTCCTCATAGGTTTGCGGAAGGACAATCAACGGATTTTGGATATGCTTCCGGTAATAAGCGGCTATTTCCCGGCGGCGGGCATTATCGGCGTCTAAATGCGGCAATTTGACATCTAAAACAGCCGCCTGCAACTCGTCCAAGCGGGAATTGGTCCCTTTATAAATATGATGGTATTTGCGGTCAGAGCCGTAATTGGCAATCGCGCGCACTTTAGCAGCCAGCACTTCGTCACTGGTCGTCACGCAGCCGCCGTCTCCTAAACAGCCTAAATTTTTACCGGGATAGAAGGAAAATCCGGCAGCGTCGCCCAAATTACCGGTGCGGCGGCCTTGGTATTGCGCTCCATGACCTTGGGCGGCATCTTCAATAACTTTTAGATTATATTTTTTTGCCACTTCCCATACTTTTTGCATTTGCACTGCTTGTCCATAGAGGTGTACCACCATGATGGCTTTGGTACGCGGTGTAATTTTCTCCTCAATCAAATCCGGGTTGATATTGTAGGTATGAATATCCGGCTCCACCAGCACCGGAGTGCAACCGTTTTCACTAATAGCTAAAATACTGGCAATATAAGTATTAGCCGGAGCAATAATTTCATCACCCGGCCCAAAGCCATAGGCCTTGATAATAAGGTTTAGCGCGTCCAGCCCATTGGCAACCCCCACGCAATATTTCGCTCCCGTATATTGCGCAAAATGTTGTTCAAACACCTCATCTTGTTTGCCACGAATATACCACCCGGCATCTAGCACTTGTTTCCAACGCGCATCTAGTTGCGCGCGAAATCGTTCATTTACTTTATGTAGGTCTAAAAACTTTATCATTAGTTTAGTCTCCATTGGTATGACATAAATTGTTTGAAAACATTATATTGCAGCGGGCCCCAAACTACTTATCGACGGGCCCCCCGGAGAAGTTACCTTGTTTATAAAATCATTGTATAATCTGGACATATATTGTGCTACAGGTTTTTCAATGACATAATATGCAAATATTCCAAAAATCCAGCTCACTGTAATTCCTGTTATACAAACGATCAACACATCATCACAAAGTTTATGAAAATATTTAAAGAACGGATGTGGATGATAGAATATAGAATGAGTGATATATATCGGAAAAACATAAGCAGAAATCTTTGTAAAAATAGGTTTATTTAAAATAGCACTCACATACCCTTTTTGGCAATAAAACAACAGAACTAAAATACCCATTAAAAACATAATTCCAATTTTATTGCTGACTGGAGAAGAAGTAAACAAAATATAAGATAAATATGACAACATAGTTATCTCAACAAGGGTAACAAATTTAGATTTTACTGCCTGGGATATAGCCGGTAATACTTTCACTAGTTCTGCACAAAAATATCCTATTCCGATGGAACCTAACCCCCCAAATATGCGTATGGCTGGATGTAGATTATTAGCTATTATAATTAAAGAATAAAATGTCAATCCCCCTAAAATCAAATTAGTTATTTTTTCATTTGTATTTTTTCGTAAATAAAAAATAAATAATAAAACCCAGAACAATACCGCAATAAACCAAGCAGGACTATTATACCCAAAACCGCCATTGGCTGTCCAAAGACCAGTTTTTTGTAATAAAAATAGATCTGCTAAAATTATTTGTATTCTAAACTTAGTACAAAAGGCCAGGGTTAAAGAAGTGAAAATAAGCAAAGGCATAAACCTAATAAGCTTCTTTGCAATGAAATCTAAAGTGGTTTGTTGAATTTTAAAAGTTAAATTAAATAAAAAACCAGCAATAATGAAAAAGAATTCCACCGCCAAGCCACCCCGATTCCACACACCAGTTGCAGCGTGCAAAAAATGATGTAGCAAAATAGCATTGATTAAAACTATTCTTAAGAAATCAATATTATAGTATCTTTTCTTCTCCATTTTATACTCCTATTTTTGACCATAATAGGCGTTTTTACCGTGTTTGCGGTAATAGTGTTTATCAAGCGTATATTGACTTAATTTTTCATTAGCCGGATTTAGCAACAAAGTTTGAAAATTCATTTTTGCTAATTCTTCCATTACCACTGCATTGTGAACTGATTCTTCCGCACTTTTTCCCCACGAAAACACACCATGGCTTCTTACCAGCACTCCCGGGATTGCTTCATAATCTTTATCTTTAAAAGTTTCCACAATCACTTTGCCGGTATTTACTTCATAAGCCGTTTCGGTTTCTTCTTTTGTCAAAGAACGGGTGCAAGGGATATCTCCGTAAAAATAATCAGCGTGCGTGGTGCCATAGGCATCAATACTTTTACCCGCCTGCGCAAAGGAAGTGGCATAGTTTGAATGAGTATGCGTGATCCCTTGGATATGCGGAAACGCTTTATATAATTCTAAATGCGTAGGCGTATCAGAGGAAGGCTTGTATTTCCCCTCCACAACGTTCCCCGCCAGATCCAACACTACCATATCCCCAGCTTTCATACCGTCATAACTGACGCCCGACGGTTTAATAACAAGGTATTTCCCATCGTCCGAACGTGCTGAAACATTTCCCCACGTGAAAATTACCAAATTGTATTTTACGAGTTCTAAATTTGCTTCTAAAACCCTTTCCTTTAAACCTTCAAGCATTGTAGCTCCTTTTTAATACTAATTGTATTAGTAAGACCTTCAGTAATGTTATACAAAGGTTTCCACCCAATATTTTGCAATTTTGTACTATCAAGAATAGAATCCGCCTGCTTTGAATATCCTTTCGCTTCAACCTCGGTAGGTAATTCAAATTTTAAATTTACACCAGCGATATCAGCCAATGTTTTGGCATATTCAGCAACACTAACTATAGAAGTTGGATTGGAAATATTATAAACTTCTGAATTTTCACCATATAACAGAATATATAATAATGCACAAACTGTGTCAGCTACGTAACAATACGTTCTACGTTGTGCACCTTTACTTTTCAATATAATATCTTCCCCATTAAGAGCATTTCTTAAAAATTGAGCATCCGCTCTTGAATTTGTATCTGTTATAGTAGGACCATAGACGTAACAAAGACGCGCGATATTTACATTTACATCATATTGAGAGTTGTATGCAATACATAGCGTTTCTGCAGCGCGTTTTGATTCAGGATAACAAGAACGAGCTAATTTCGTATCAACAGAGCCCAAATCCTCCTCGGTAAAAGCATGGTCAATATTATTTCCATAAATTTCACCGGTTGAAAGATAAAGAAATTTACTATTTGATTTTTTGGCGCATTCCAGTAAATTCATAGTTCCAAAAAGATTTGCTTTCATTGTACCTACTGGATCTTGTGAGAACGCTAAAGGATGTGAATTACTTGCGGTATGAATAATGTAGTCATATTTGTAATCTGTTTTAATGGGCTCATTCAAGTCCTGTTCTATGAAATTTATGCCTGAACAATTTTTAAATCTTTTTTTTAATTTTTCCATAGAACGCGACATTGCATATACATTAGCGCCACAGTATATTAAAAATTCTGAGAGATAAGAACCAATAAGACCGTTTGCGCCGGTAACTAAAATTGATTTATTTTTCAATAAATCTTTTTTGTCACCTAATGCATTCGCAATTTTTTTATATTCTTCTTCTAAAATCTTAGATATCATCTTTTGAGCCTCTTAAAAGTGCTTTAAATATTTCTATATCCTCTGGCGTAGTTAATTTAATATTTTTTTCAGAGCCGGTAGAAAAATATACTTTTTCTCCAACTTCTATCATTAATGTACAACTGGCTATAGAATTAGTTATTCCCAATTCAGCAGCTTTTTTGTGTGCATTCTTTATAATTCCAAGTTTAAAACCTTGCGGGGTTTGGGTACGTTTTAAATTATCTCTCGGATAGGATGATTCTGAGCATATTTTGTCATTTGTTTCTAACATTGCTTCTTGACAAGGCACACAAACTATTGCATTGCCGTATTGCTTGGTTATTGCAATACATTCTGATATAACATCTTTGGATAGATTCGGACGAATTGCATCATGGACTAATACGATATCGTCATCACTATAATGCTCTGCAAGTCCCATAATACCGTTTTTAATAGATTCCTGCCCGACTTTTCCGGCGGGAAATATATGTTTTAATTTAGTAATATGGTACTGCTTGGCATAGCTGGCTAAAATATTTTCCCAACCTTCCAAACAAACTACCGCTATTACATCAATCGCCGGATGTTTTTCAAATTTTTCCATAGTATAAGCGATAATGGGCTTATCAAACACCGTCATAAATTGTTTCGGAATAGCCTGCTGCATACGCGCGCCCACTCCGCCCGCAATAATGAGTCCTATATTTGCCATTTTTATTTTTCTCCTTCTAATAATTTTATAATATCATTATAAATATTCTCTGAAGCAGTGTGGCCATTTATTTTGCCAAAGTACTGTTTTACGAATAGATGTCTTTGCGCTGCTTTATCGTCTTTACCGTTTATAACAACCTCTTGAATGAATTTAATAATATCCTCTTTGAGGTTGGTTTGCGGTTTATAGAAATTTTTGTACAGTTCGGCACCAAAATCGTTGAAGGGTGTTCTACAGTTTTTTGTTTTTGTAAAAAATATCGGTTTATCAAAAGCTGTATATTCTGCCATAAATGACAAACAATCCATAATCATTGCATCAGATGTTGCAAACAAATCGCAGAAATTGCCTGTGTAATATTGAGTATTTTCCAGCTTATCCCATTTATCATAATATTGTTGTTGCATACGATCCCCCCACTTTTTTTGTAAATATGATTTCAGTATTGGATGGGGACGGAAAACAAATTGAACTTCATCTTTAAATCGCTCGGCCACTTCTAACATAAAGTCACAGAGTTCCATAAAACCATTCATCATCCATTGGTCAGTGTTCTGATAGCCATTGTCTGCATTTGAGTGGTGTGGCGCCCAAATTATACGTTTTTTAGGTTTGTTTTGCGGTTTCCATACATCTTGATAAGTATAGTTTTTATCAAATAACACATCCAGTTTAGGGCTACCGGTTACTACAACATTTGCTCCTTTATTTTTCATCAATTGTTCAGCAAAAGTTTTATGAAAATCCGTCGCTCTATAATATCTATCAACCAGCTGGTTTAACTCAAATGTACAAACGAATTTATCGTTCATAACAGAAAAGCCATAGTCTGTTAAAAAGGTAATTTTATCTAAAAAATTAGTAATATAATATTGGGGATAATAATGCCATCGGCCAAAATCGGTAAAATATACCATATCCGGGTTGATATCCTTTGCTAGATCGAAAAAGTTATCTGTTTCAAGGTCTATACCTCTAATGGGCGAATAACCTTTAGCCTCAAGCTCTTGGTACACAGCGTCAATATAGTCGTGCGTTGCATAGTACCCATATGCAGGATCTGGCATAATAAAAATATATACTTCAAATCGGCCATCTTCATTTAATAATTTATAAAGATAATCAAAACACCAAGTCCCCGGTCGTTCGACAATAAAACATATTTTTAACTTTTCACCGTTTTGAAATCTCTTTATTATTTGTTTTTTGGCTTGTTTAGCACGTATTTTTTTATAATTCTTTTTTACCGAATCATAAAATTTTTGCACAATTAGCAAATTTATATTGATACGTCTACCATTTTTTCTTATTGTAAACAGCGGTAGGAAAAATAAATAAAATTCAAAATAATCTGCGTTGATAACTTTGATTTTGCATAATCTTATTCCAAAAAGCTTTATATAGTATTTTCCGCTAACTTCCATATTTATCCTCGTTTTGTATCCTTAAATGAAGTTGCCAACGGCTTCCAACCAGTTATTCTGCGCGTTGTCATAATATTTATGCCAAAAACATAATGTTTGGTCTTATTTCTATCGGCAACTTTCTTATAAATCTGCAGAGGTCCCATATATATTCTTACTGTGTTAACATGCTGCATGATTTTTATTGCATTAATACCAAGTAACTTAATTTTGACAATAGATAACTGGCAGTATGGAGTATATTTGATACATTTTTGCAATTTTTTAAATGTTAAAGTGGACTCTTTAAAAAATGTCAATAATGAATATATTACTTGTTCCATACTGCTATGGTTTTCAATAAAATATTCATACGATTTTTGGCCTTCATCTTTTTTGCCATTTGACTTGTTATATACAGAATCAATTATTTCACTAATTTTAGTATATTTTACACCAAAGTCAGCCTTTTCTTCCGTTAAAATACCCATACAATATTCTTTAGTATCATAAACCCAAAAAGCATCTTCGTCATGGATTGGCCGGCTATCCATTAACAGAACAACCGATGGGATTTTTAAGGACGCACCTTCCAAGACAGAAGTCCCTACTCCGAATAGAATATCTGCATGATTTATTAAATAGTCATCCAGTCTTTCTTTTGGCACAGTACCATTAAAAATAAATTCAATTTCCTTTTCAAACTTTTTACAAAAGTTTTTTACTTCATTTGCAGCCACTCCATCACCAATTATATGTAGCTTTTTCTTTTTATTAGTTTTATATTTTGCATAGTTATCAATTAAGTAAAATAAACTTCGTTTTTTATCATTTGCAAGTCTGCTTAAAAAGCAAATATTTATAGCATCCGCTTCTACAAGCTCTTTTCTACATTCCACTGTTTTTGGAGGCAAGGTAAGCATTAAATAATCTTTGTTCTCAAAACCTATGTGCTGATACCGGTTTAGACTATCTCTTGCAGACCAGTCATGATATATCATAGCATGATTATTTTTAGTTAATTCTAAGTACTTTTTCACTTCATGATTAATCAAGACAATATCCCACGCACTGGGGATAGTTTCCCAATGCCAAAAAACAAGTTTATTCTCAGGGTTCATGCGTGGCATTTGGACTACACGAGTGCTATTTACAATAATAATGCATTTTTCCTTCACAGGGAAATCGAGCAGATTTTCATCATAGTGCAAAAAGTGTATACACGGCTGCGCATTTAATAGATAGGATAAATAACCATCTTTGTAGTCCATATAGTACACTGTTAAATCAGTATGTTCTACAAGATATTTCGCAAATCTCAGATAAGCACTTCCCCCACCTAAATTATACGCAGGCTGCCACATGCACACACTTTTATATCCTTGTGCTTTGATTTCTTCCACTAATTTAGAGAGGTTCGCTTGATAATTCATATCTATATTTTCTCAATTAACTCAATCATAAACATATTTGGCAACATAAAGAAACAAATTCTTTTTTGAAAGTACGTGGATTGTTTCATGGGAGAAATCAATTTTGCTCCTAATGATAAAAAGACTTTCAATGTTTTTTCTATCTGCGGGGTAGTATAAGCAAAATGATAGATTTTCACTCTGTTATTAATCCACGCATCTAACGTGTGCGCACCGGGCAAATTTTCCAACAATTCCAAAGTGGGCTGCCCTTTGGCTTGCAAAAACAAGCCTTTAATCCCTTGCTGAGGGTCCTCAAAAGGCTCTCCCACGGGGCTATATCCCAACCAACCGTAAGACAACAAATCGCGCTGCATATTGCGGCACGCCACTCCCAAATGATGAAACGTCAGTTCCGCTTGGGTAGCTTGTTTAAAAAACCGCTGAAAAATCCGCAACGCTGTCCGCTGCAACAAAGGATGAACCGTTTGCTCAAAATGCTGTGGCGTCACATAATGTTCTACCGCATTATAGGTTTTACCATGCAAGGTAAAACAATCCTGCAAAATAGCCCGGCGCAGTTCTTTTACGGAATCATGGAAAGCGACCGTTTGAACATTATCCTCAATCGTACGGCTATAGCATTCCTGCAAATGCAATACGTCAAAAGCTACGCGAAATATCAAATCTACACTTTCCGCCGCCGCTAAAGAACCTTGTTTGATTACCCAGCGTCCCCACTCGGCTTTTCCGTCCTGCACATCATACAGACCGATCAACCCTTCCGGCTGGTGGGTAAACTTATTTTCCACCACAAAATAATAGTCCCCTTCCCGCTTAAAATATTCATTTAACCAATTTTCTTGGACGGATACTTCCGCAGAGATCTGGTGTATATATTGATTCCGCTGGGCATCTGCCAGACGGATCTCAACAATAAACGCAGCATCCTGCAAGGTAACAGGACGTAAGCGGAAAGCCAAGCCTTCTTGGGTGATTTGATGTTTCATGACAGTTTTTTACTTACGCAATCAATAATGTTTTGTACCGTCGTTAATTGGGCTAATTCTTCCTGGGTAAAACTAAGCCCAAATGTATCTTCCAGCGCAAATACGATTTCCACGTGTTGCAAAGAAGACCACTGATTCTTTTCGGTGCGGTGCTTGAGCAATTCTTCTTTGGATAGCCCGGTAGCAGCCACAATCAAATCCAATACTTTTTCCTCTATGTTCATGTTAACTCCTTAATTAAATTCAAAAGTAACCCAATCTTTCGGCGGGTGGTAGCTAAACGGCGCAGGTTTATTCAGATAATCGCCCAAGTACTGCTCTACAAACTGGTGCGCGGGCAAATTTCGTTCCCCTCGCACAAAATGTACCTGCAACTGGGTACAACCCAACCGGTCCAACGCTTGCTGCAAGGAATATAAAATCATTAACTGGTCTATCCCCCGGCCCAATGCCCGGCAACTGATGAAACATTCTTCCAAATGAGCTACATTGGTTTCTTTTTTTACCACTAGCACCCCGATAATACCACTGTCTGAAAGTTTATCTTTCAACCGCAAACTCAGTACGCAATAATCGGGGTTTTTCATCATTTCTTCTACCTGCGGCAATGTATAGCGTTTGTAAGAAAAAATGAACTGATTGGTTTTATTAGACAATTCCGCCACGCGCGGTGCCTGCGCCGGATTATCAAAAGAGAACGTGACAACCATCTGCAAACTTTTAATGTAATCCTCCGGGGACAAAGTTGCTTGTGCCTGGCGGCGAAGCTCGTTGGCTTGGGTATCCTGGGCGCGCAACAAATCTTCCTGATTACTGGCAAATTTTTTCAAACGCGGATAATGTGCCAAAATATCCGCCGTTTCATTTGCATTTTCTTGTGCCAAAATGATTTTCATATCGGGATAGGCACCCTGTACGGCCGTGACCTCGCCGATATTATCATCTATGAATAAAACGCTGTCTTGATTAATATTTAGAAATTTTAACAGTTGGCTCATCATGGCTGGCTTTGGATCCCACGAGGCACAAATTTTTGTAAAGTCCTTCTTTTGCAGCGGGAAATCGGGCCGGCTGTTAAATAATTTTTCCACATCAGCCAGCTCATTTTTAGAGACTACGCATAAAAAGTATCCTTGTTTGGCAAGCTGCTTTAATTGCTCCTGCAAGCGTTTATGGCCTTCTGTTAATTTCAAATTTTCAATGCCATCTTCCCCCAGCACCCCTTGATAAAGCGTATGGTCTAAATCTACAAAAACAGCTTTTAAATTTGGCAAGACTAAAGACGGAAAATAATTCAGCCCTAATTCTTTAGAAAAAGATAGGCAAGCCTGCCGGCTTAATTTTGTACCCGTAATAGCTTCCAAACGCTCATCATAAAAAGCAGCACCGAGTGTGTCGGCTATCTTCGCTACATCAAACGTAAAGGCCACTTCTTTCGGAAGTGAAATCTGTTGGCCGACTCCCACAAACAGAATAGGCTTTTTAAAGGTTTTTTTTAATTCTTGCAAACGCTGCGTAATAAACTGCTCCAAATGGGCGTTTTTGTAACGACTTAAATCCAGCCAAAGCACTAATAAATCTGCCTGGGGATTTATCTGCAAAAAAGACAAAGAATCATCATAATCACTATAGGAAAAGGTAGCCTGCAGCCCTGCATAATCCAAATAGGGTGTAATTGTATGTTCTATCGGCTCAAACGAATGGTTCCGATATACATGAATCTGTATTTTTTTCCCTTCTTTTGTGGCTTTGTAATTCAACAATTCCAATCGAGAAGGCTGATGATGAAATAAAAAATCTTGCAATTCCAATCCATTCATTTGCCCATCTCCTTTAAGAATTGATCATAATCACGGATATAATCAGATTCTTGATAGTGATCACTGGCCAGTACCATCAGCACACAATTAGGAGAAAAATGCTCCATATAGTGCCAAATTTTCCCATCTAACAGCAAACCCTGTAAAGGGCTATCCAGGCGTATGGTTTTCTTCGTAGTAGCATCTTCTACTACCACATCACAGCTACCACTAAGACACACCAGCACCTGTTTAAGCCGGTAATGGGCATGATGCCCGCGCGTTTGGTCCGGGCCAACATCCCACATATAATAAACCCGTTTGATTTCAAACGGGATTTGTTCAGAAAGAGCCTCCAGCGCGCATAACTGACCGCGGCTATCTCCAAAACTGCGGAAATTAAGTAAGCGGGTATTTGTTTGCAGGGTAACTGGATTAGGCACGTTGATTCTCCAAATACCAGGTTACTGTCTTTTTAATACCTGTGTCAAAATTCTCATCTGCTTTCCAACCAAGCTGCATTTCTAACTTGGTGGCATCAATCGCGTAGCGGCGGTCATGCCCGGCGCGATCTTTCACAAAAGTGATCAGCTCTTTGTAGCTCTTCCCATTAGCCGCCGGACGCATTTGGTCTAACAGGCGGCAAATCTTATCCACAATTTGTAAATTGGTGCATTCATTATAGCCACCGATATTGTATGTTTCCCCTGCTTTTCCTTTTTGCCACACCAAAGCAATCCCTTTACAATGGTCCAGTACATACAGCCAATCGCGCACGTTTTTACCGTCGCCGTAAATGGGGATAGGCTCTCCGGCCAGACACTTGCGAATAATCGTAGGGATTAACTTCTCATTGTGCTGTTTAGGGCCGTAATTGTTAGAGCAATTGCTTGTTGTGACATTCAGCCCATAGGTATTGTGATAAGCGCGCACTAAAAAATCACTAGAGGCTTTGGTGGCAGAATAAGGGCTATTAGGCGCGTATGGAGTGGTTTCAGTAAAAAAGCCTGTTTTGCCCAGGGTTCCGTACACCTCGTCGGTGGAAATGTGATGGAAACGGCAGTTTTCATATCCGGGCTTGACTTGACCCGGGGCACTCATCCAATGCTGCCGGGCTGCTTCCAACAAGGTGAAAGTCCCTTCAATATTTGTTTTGATAAACGGCAGCGGCCCGGTAATGGAATTATCCACATGAGATTCCGCCGCAAAGTGAATTACTCCACGGATATCATATTGCTTAAAAAGTTTGTTAACCAAAGAGGCATCACAAATGTCACCTTGTACAAAAGTGTAGCGCGGGTTATGTTCGCACTCTTTTAAATTGTCTAAATTGCCCGCATAGGTCAGTTTATCCAGGTTGACCACTTGATATTGTGGGAACGTTTCCAAAAAATAGGGCACAAAGTTTGAGCCGATAAACCCTGCCCCGCCGGTGATTAAGATTGTTTGTTTAGAAGATGTCATATTAAAAGAACCCCGTTTTTTGAGCCTCTGGAATACCTAACAAGTATTGTCCGTACTCCGTATTTTTCATCATATTTCCACGTTTCAAGAGGTCTTCCATTGTTAACCAGCCGTTACGGTAGGCTATTACTTCCAAACAAGCAATTTTAAGCCCTTGGCGGCTCTCTAACGCCTCAATGAACATAGATGCTTTTATTAAATCTGCGTGGGTGCCTGTATCCAGCCAGGCCATGCCGCGCCCCATTAATTCTACCGTCAGTTCCCCTTGTTTGAGATACCAATCGTTTACGGCCGTAATTTCCAACTCTCCGCGGGCAGAAGGTTTAATGTTTTTAGCCACGTCCACTACGCGGTTATCGTAAAAATAAAGCCCTGTAACGGCCCAGTTAGATTTCGGATTTTGCGGTTTTTCTTCAACAGACAGTGCTTTTCTGTTCTCATCAATTTCCACCACGCCGTATGCTTGCGGATTTTTCACATGATAGCCAAATACAGTAGCTCCTTTGGCACGGTTGGCAGATTCCTTGACTAAACGTGGTAAATCTTTTCCGTAGAAGATGTTGTCCCCCAAGATGAGTGCGACATTATCCTGACCGATAAAATCCGCACCCAAAATAAAGGCTTGGGCTAACCCTTCGGGTCTGGGCTGTTCCACATATTCCAAATGAAGGCCGTATTGGGAGCCGTCGCCCAACAAGTGTTTAAATAGGGGTAAGTCAGTGGGAGTAGAGATAATTAAAATGTCCTGTATACCGGCTAACATCAACACGGATAAGGGATAGTAAATCATGGGCTTATCGTATATGGGGATAAGCTGTTTGGAAATGGCAAAGGTGGCTGGGTATAAGCGGCTCCCCGTTCCTCCGGCTAAGACAATGCCTTTATATTTATTCATAAAACATTCCACTCCCTCTAGTAGTTCTTGATGCAAAGCGCGACGCAACACTCTCGTGATAATACACAAGGGTTTCCCAAAAAAGGCAATTTTTTGCTACAGTGGCACCTATCCCCATTATACCACAATTCTGTAACAATAAACCCAATATATTTTAGCAAATTGTAGGCACTTCTTGGATATGTATTTTCCACTTATCAGATCACTATATAAATGCCTACAATCCAGACACTTTACTGCAGCATAAAATTAATTACAAAATATACACTTTGGGTTATATCATGCCTATACTTGCAAATTGTATCCGCGAGCTACCTGAAACAAACAAAAACCACATACATGCGTTTTATGCAGCACCCACACCGCAGGATATTTTTCCTGTATTAAAATGATACCAAAAAAAAAAACAAGTCAAGCCCCCTTTTTACGACGACAAAAAACAAATAAAATTTTATATCTGAAAAATTTTGTTACCCTTTCAAGTACAATCAATTGTCCTATATTAACCGCAAAGTTCTGCTTTTTAGCGGGCTTTTTTATAAATGCAGCAGTTTTTCCGCGTTTTTGTGCGCAATAAGATGCTTTTGCTCCTCAGTTAAATTGGCATTTAACAACCAATCCGTGCTGCAGCTGTCAAACGGAATATACGGGTAATCCAGCGCCCAAATGATATGGTCTGCGCCAAAGACTTTGACCATATATTCAAACATTTCCTTTGACAAAATGCCACTCGGTGTAAAATACACATTTTCGCGGTAATAATCGGCAATTTTCTTTTTAAGCCCGGTAGTTTGCGGGCGCATAATTTGGTCCATGCGGTCCAGCATAAACGCCACACACTCCCCCCAATGACCCGATATAAATTTTAAATTGGGTAGCTTGTCAAAAATGCCCGACAGCACCAGGCGCGCCATGTGCAGTCCCACGTCCAAATGCCAGCCAAATCCGGCTGTAGCAAATTGCATACCTGTTTGCAGCGAATAAGCCTGCGACAAATAATAATAATTTTGGATTTTAGCGTCCGGAAATTCCGGGTGCCACGAGATAGGCACATCCAGTTCCGCGGCTTTGGCAAAAATAGGGAAGAACCGCGGGTCATCATAAAATTTACCTTGCCAAGTGCCGGTAATCAGCGCACCGCAAAAATGGTAATTTTTCACGCAACGCTCCAGTTCTTGCGCAGCCTGTTCCGGGTCTGCCATGGGAAGCGTGGCAAACGCAGCAAAACGCGTAGGATAGCGGCTGACTATCTCTGCCAAAATATCGTTGGCCTGGCGGCAAATTTTGACGGCTTCTTGCGCGGGTACTTGGTCAGACACCGGGCCTGTGTAGCTGAGCACCTGCATATCCACTTTTTGCGCCTTCATAAAGTCAAAGCGGAGCTTGTCCACATCCGTCAAACGCTCGCCGGTAAAGCGCATCCCGTTGTAAGCTTGGCGCACCTTTTCGGGCAAACCTTCCGTCGCGGTGGCTCCGCCGTATTTTTCGGCAGTGTGCACAATGCGCGGGTCCGTAAAGTGTTCCTCTACTGTAATGATTTTCATATACCCCCCAAGTACTTATTTTCCTTGCGCAATCCAGCTTTCAGCTTGCGCGTAAAGTTTTTCCATATCGTCGGGGCGGTCTATGCCCAGCAAATCCGGGCTAACTTTTCCCCCCGCTTTCGTGCGCGTGTAAGATATCCACCGGTACGACGGGCGAAAACCTTTTACTTCCTGCGGATTAATATGCAAATCCGTACCCGGTACAACCGGCGTGAGCTTGTCGCTTTCAAAGACAGATGTCATATCGGCAATTTTCCACACGCCCCCGCGCTTTTCACAGCGGTAAATCAGGCGCATATACGACGTCCAAATAGCCTCTTCCCCGTTGACCTTAATCCAATGGTTGGACTCGGTAGGCAGCTCCACATATGCACGATTGCCGTGTTGGTGGATAATGGGCGCGCTGCTGCGGTTTAGGATAATTTCATTAGCGGAAGCTTCCGCGCGGCGGTTTTGGTCGGCACCCGCTTTGGCAAAGTCCGCCGCACTGCTGCTAATCCAGCTGGTGGTCACCGTGGCATCGGGCCAATAAGTGGCTGCCAGTTCGTCGTACAAATGGCGAACGCGCGCCTGACGCTCCCACAAAACCAGCTGGGATATTTCGTCATAATCACTGCGCACCTGCGGCGCGGGCTGCCCGCAACCCGCCCCCAGCAGCAGCAAACACAAGGCTAATGCGCTAAACTGTTTCATTTGGTATATTGCTCGCTTTTCTCCCACAATTCTTTGGCGTTTTGCTCATTGTAGGATAATTCTGAGGTAAAGCAAGGGCGCGTGCTGCGGTCATAAAAATGCCCGGAGCTTAAAATAATATCGTCGGAATAAGTCAGCTCCGCCAGCGCCGAGGACGATTTGTCCACATCCCCATACCGCTCCGGAATATTCACGCGGATATATTCAAAAAAGGATTCTTGCGTTTGGGAAAAATGCGTTTTCATCAACCCCGGATTAAACGCGTTTACCTTGACCGTACTGTTTTGCGCTTTTAACCGCCGCGCCAGTTCATAAACAAAATACACATTGCACAGTTTAGAATAAGAATAGCGCAAATTGCTGCCGGCTAGTTTTTCGCCGGGGTGGGCAATCGCTTCCGTACCCAACCACTCAAACGTTTCCCCCGGTTGCAAAAGCGGATTGTGCATATCGCTGGCGGTCACTAAAATTTTGCCCTCTTTTTCCATAAAAGGCAAGAGCAAATTGGTCAATAGGAAATGCCCCAAGTGATTGGTGGCAAACACCACATCAAAGCCGTCTTCGGTCAGTTTCGGTGCACTGTTAAATGCGCCAATGCCCGCATTACACAAAAGTGCATAAATAGGTTTATTGTACTTTTCCTGATAGTTTTTAGCAAATGCCCGCACCGACTGTAAAGACGCCGTGTCCAGTTGCATCACAGACACGTTTGGGTTGCCTGTTTCTTTACTAATTTGCTCCTGGGCTTCTTTGGCTTTCTCCGGGTTGCGGCAGGCCAAAATAATTTCAAAGTCTTTGGAGTGAGCTGCAATTTTTTTAGCGGTCTGGAAACCCAAACCGGAATTAGCCCCCGTAATAATAACTGTTTTTTTCATATCTTCTCCTTATTTTGCTTGCTCTTTTTTAAGCAGTGGTTTCAAATATCCAAATCCGTATATCATCATGGACGCTTGCGCCAAAATACCGACGATAATGCTCATTACATTGGCCGTGCCGGACACTAAATGATTGGCCAAGAAAAACCATACTGTATAAATGGCTACCGGGATATTAAGCACCACACTAACCACCAAGCCCGGATTATATTTCCGCCCAAAAATCAGCCACATCACCACGTGCGAAAACGCATTGAGAAAAGAAAAATACGCCGTCCACAAGCCCCATTTTAGCCCAAAGAAATGCGCCAGTATGGCAGAGGCAGGCATAGCAATATACACTAGCGGAATATTAATCCAAAAGGAGCCTATCTTGCTCATGGGATATTCCTCTTGTGTAGATCCCATCATATAATGATTAAAAAATTTCAAAAATCCTGCCGGGAAAATATATTCTTCAAACTCGTGTGTCCAATAAATAATCCCTTGCAGCCAAATTAAATACAGCGGATAATTTACATCACGCACATACAAAAACACCAAAATAAATGAGTACACCGCCAAAAACGGCGTGGCCTTCATCCAGTTGTTATATAACCAGTTCATGCTTTCTCCTTACCTGTAAAATAAACTACTTTCACTACTATAGCAAAAAATGCAGCCCGGCTCACGGCAGATTACAAAGCCTGCCAAAAGACCACTTGCATAAGCGGGGGCTTCTCTTCTGAAAAAATAGAAATTACAGACTGCGGATAGCCCAATTTTTGGGATAGAGATTATTGGCGCGTTCCCCCAGGTTTTTCATAAAACCCAGCGGTTGCCCGGCATAAGTGACCAGCACAAAGCCGCGCGGCGTACCGGCTGGCAGAACAAGGCTTTCCCGGTGCAAGTAGCGTCTGGCTTGCTCCAGCGGCAGTTCCACGCGCGGATACTCCGGCCCGTTCAAAGAAAGTGCTTGCGCGGCAGAAGGGATTTGCTCTTTGCCTTTTTGTTCCTGTGCGGCAATTCCATTAGACAAAACGTGCATTAAGCGGTGGCCCTCTGCGTGCCGCCGGGCCGAGCCGGGCAGCATCACATGTGCCTGCGGCGTACCTGTTTTGCGCAACACCGCCATAAAAAGCCCCTCGCTGCGTGTAATCCCCGGGATAAAGCGGTACACCGGGCCTGAAAAATCTGCCAGTAAAGAGCCGGTAATTTTCCACTCCGGCGCGGTGGTAACAGGCAAAGTTTCCGCCCCTAATTCTTGCATGATAAAGTGCACGTTTTCTTCGTTTTCCTGCGTATTAAATGTGCACGTGCTGTACACCAGCAATCCGCCCGCGCGCAGGCACGGCCATATATCCTGCAGAATTTGCCGCTGGCGCTGCTGGCAATAATGCACATTGGAAACACTCCACTCCTGCACGGCATTTTCATCACGTCTAAATAACCCTTCGCCCGAACAAGGAACGTCTGTTAAAATCAAATCAACTTGCCAGTTTGTCTGCGCAAAATCGCGCGCGTGATTATGCGTGACCAGCACGTCCGGGTGGCCTTGCTTGAGCATATTTTCCAGCAAAATATTGGCGCGGCGGCGGTCCGGCTCATTACTTACCAGCATGGAGCCTTCCGGCAGTGCCGCCCGCATCAGCGTAGATTTGCCGCCCGGTGCTGCACATAAATCAAGCGCCAGCACAGGCGTTTGCACATATTGGCGCAACACGTGGTCCAGAAACAAGGAGCCCGCCTCTTGCACATAATATGCCCCGGCGTGCAGCAGCGGGTCCAGCGTAAAATTGGGCCGCTCTTTAAGCCAATATCCTTGCTGGCACCATGGCACCGGCTCTGCATCTGGAAAAATAGGATCGGCAGGTACTTTCCACGGATTTAAACGCACGCTGGTGGCAGCCGGCTGCTCCAGGGATTGCACAAAAGCGTGCCAACGCTCCGGGCCAAACAAAGCAGAAGTATAAGAAATAAATTCGGGCGGTAAATACATAATAGTATGTTATCATTTTGCACCGCTTTATGCTTTTACCAAACAAAGCAAAACATAAAAGCCGTGATATGACAAATCATTTTTTCCCCCTTTCTCCGACGAGAAAAAGAAAACGCTTGACAAATCAAAAAAAAAAAACAAAATATAGTATGCCTTTAGTAAGGCACTTTTGTATGCAAACAAACAGGAGGATTTAAAATGAGAGAAAAGAAAAAGAGTAGTAGTCCTATTTCCCCTCGCCCAGTGTGGGAGAGGGTGCCCGCAGGGCAGGGGAGGGGCAACACAAAAAAAGATATTCATAAGAACCATTCCCGAGTGTCTTTATCGGGAATCTCAACCTTAAAAAAAGCGGATGAGACCCCCGATACCAACCCTCGGGGGTGGCAATATGTCCGCGCTTTTACG
>CAJOLM010000007.1 GCA_905235355.1 uncultured Elusimicrobiales bacterium | reverse complement strand
TTTCATTTACTCCCACCGTCGATGCAAGGAAAAGAAGATATAGGCTTTTGCATTCATCCCCAGGCTCCCGCCTAGGGTGTCCTGTAAGGTACTCAAAAAAACAAGTCAAGCCCTATTTTTACGACAAGAAACTCAAACAAATTTTTAGTAAAAAATTTTTTGCTATAATAATTTCATGGGTTTAGAAGAATTAGAACAACAAGATTATTTTAGCATCGGCGACGTCAAACGTATCACAGGCGTGCCGGAATATTCTGTGCGCTACTGGGAAGCGGAGTTTGGCCTCATTAAACCCATCCGCTTAGAAAGCGGACACCGCCGCTACACTAAGCAAGACGTCTATACTATTCTTAAAATTAAGGATTTAATTTATAAGCATAAACTTACCCTGGAAGGTGCCAAAAAACAGCTGTCCAAGCATGCCGTTTGGACGACAGACGCCGAAAAAAAGCCGGTAGTGGACGTAAAATTATTGACGGAAATCAAAGAAACTCTTTCCGAAATTCTAAAAGAATGCTAAAATATATGTACGGCACAGAAATGCAGCCGTTATATTTTTGACAATTTTTCCGGGGAATGGCTCAGTGGTAGAGTGCTCGCTTGGGGTGCGAGAGACCGCGGGTTCGATTCCCGCTTCCCCGACCATTTAGCCGTACAATCGTTTTACGGGGCGTAGCGCAGTTGGTAGCGCGCACGGTTCGGGACCGTGAGGTCGTGGGTTCGAATCCCGCCGCCCCGATTTCTATTTTAAGCACCCTTTTTAGGGTGCTTTTTTCGTCTAAGATTTTATCTTTTCTCGTCGGGAAATAACTGATTTTTTAATCCATCCATGTCTTAGAGTAGTATTTTCCCCGTCGTAAAAGACCGTTTTCTTATCTTTTTCTCTGTGGGCCGAATTGGCAGGATCCGAAATTCTAGGTTAGCCCCCACTATTTTATCATTCGAACCCACGACCTCATTATTTTTTAGCACTAGATTTTGTTTTAAACTTTTTTACCTGCTCTTGGCTAAAAAGCATAAAATCGCCGTTCGATTTTGCCACTGGGGTTAATTTGCCCACACGCAACCAGTAGCGCACCGTAGATATAGGCACTCCAACCGCTTTGGCAAATTGCCCGATTTTAAGTAGTTTTGTTTGCTCTGTCTTTGGATAAAACATATCTGCATATGTATCCAAACTGCGTTCCAAGGCCTTATACATAAATTCTTCATAAGCGGTTGTATCTTGTGTGAGTTGCCCTTTTTCAATACTTCCAATATATTTCTTGCGGTCGCGGGGACGAATAATAATAGGCCATAATCCGTTTTGCATCAGGATTAAATTCATCAGCAAACGTCCTACGCGCCCGTTTCCATCTACAAACGGGTGGATAGATACAAACTTAAAATGCCCCATAATAGCGCGTTGGATGACATCTTTTTCCGCTTGCAAGTATTTTTCAAATTCGCTCATTAAATAGGATACTTTGAGCGGATTTGGCAATATAACACGGCTCCCTTTAATGCGTACGGGTACATTACGATATCGGCCTGCAAATGCATCATTAATCCCCCTCAATACAATAGAATGGATCTTTAAGATATCATCTTGGCTAACTGTTTTCTTTTTAGATAATTCGTTGAAAATATATTTAAACGCTTCTGCATGGTTTTTAGCCTCTAAATAGTCTTTTAAGGGTTTCTCCCCCTTGGTAAGACCCTCGCTAATTACCAAAGCGGTTTCCTGACGGGTAAGCGTATTTCCTTCAATATGGTTGGAAGTATAGGCCAGTTCCGTATCTAACCATTGGTATAAAACTGCAACAGCCTGCGGGTTTTTAAAAGTTTTTGTTAAAAGCGCAACTTGCTTTTTCATGTGGCTCGTAATTTTTTCCATAAATATCCCCTTGTATATAGTGTATAGTTTATTATAAATAAACTATACACTATATACAAGGAAAAATCAAGTGGATTTTGAAAGGAAGATATTTCTCTCTGTGTCTTCTTCAAGGGGTAGCCATACCTAGTCTATAGATAAAACGCCACACAGGGGCTTTTAGGTGCCATAAAATCGCGTTAAATGGGCAGAAAAAGGATGAGGACGCGAGTTCTAATCTATTAGACCCGACCATTTAACAAGGCACTTCTAGCGAAGTGTCTTTTTTATGGGGTTCTTTTCCCCCTTCCCGTCGGGGTTTTGTACGTATTTTCATCTATCTAGGTCTTAGAGAGGTTTATAAGGGCCCTAAAAAAGGCCCCAAACAGGCCTTTTTCTCTAACTGCCAAATTCGCAGGATCCAAACTGCTAAATTATAAATGCAGTAATTTTTCAGCATTTTCATGGGCAATTAAGTGCTTTTCGCTTTCAGTCAAATTTGCGTTAAGCAGGAAATCCGTACTGCACGAATGAAACGGGATATACGGATAATCCAACGCCCATATAATACGCTGTGCCCCAAATACTTTGACAAAATATCCAAACATGTCCTTAGACAAAATACCGCTGGGAGTAAAATAGACATTTTCATGGTAATAAGCCGAAATTTTCTTTTTAAGACCCGTAGTTTGCGGGCACATAATTTGGTCCATCCGATCCAGCATAAAGGGAATAGCCTCCCCCCAATGGCCAGAAATAAATTTTAAAGTAGGCAGTTTGTCAAAAATGCCGGATAACACCAGGCGCGTCATATGTAAGCCCACATCCAAATGCCACCCAAAACCCGCCGTGGCAAATTGCATCCCGGTTTGTAGCGAATAAGCATTAGAAAAGTAATAATAATTTTGTATTTTAGCATCGGGAAATTCCGGGTGCCACGAAATCGGCACATCCAATTCGGCCGCTTTGGCAAAAATAGGGAAAAAGCGCTCACTATCATAAAATTGCCCCTGCCACGTACCTGTAATCAGCGCACCGCAAAAATGATATTTTTTCACACAGCGTTCCAACTCTTGAGCGGCTTGTTCGGGGTCGGCCATAGGAAGGGTAGCAAATGCCGCCAACCGCGTGGAATGACGGCTGACTACTTCGGCTAAAATATCGTTCGCCTGGCGGCACAGTTGCACCGCTTGCGGCGCAGGCACACGGTCCGAAACCGGGCTGGTATAACTGAGCACCTGCATATCCACTTTTTGTTCCTTCATAAAGTCAAAGCGGAACGTATCCACATCCGTCAGACGCTCCCCTGTAAAGCGCATCCTGTTATATGACTGACGCACCTTTTCGGGCAATCCTTCCATAGCGCTGGTATCTCCGTACACGGAATTGGCCTGTACAATACGAGGATCCGTAAAATGTTCTTCCACAGTGATAATTTTCATAGTAGTATCTTACAAATTTATTTAGTATCCGCAATCCATGCTTCAGCTTGTGCATAGAGTGTGTCCACTTCATCGGGACGGTCTATTCCCAACAAGTCCGGGTTTACTTTCCCGCCTGCCCGCGTACGTGTGTAAGACATCCACCGATAGGAGGGGCGAAATTCCACTACATCTTGCGGTTGGATATGTAAATCGGTCCCCGGGATAACAGGAGTCAATTTATCGCTTTCAAACACAGAGGTCATATCCGCAATTTTCCATACGCCGCCGCGCTTTTCGCAACGGTATATCAGGCGCATATAAGAAGTCCAAATAGCCGGTTCCCCGTTAACGGTAATCCAGTGATTGGACTCCGTGGGCAGTTCCACATACGCACGGTTCCCGTGCTGATGGATAATAGGTGCACTACTGCGGTTAATAACCACCTCATTAGCGGAGGCTTCCGCGCGGCGGTTTTGGTCCGCCCCCGCTTTGGCAAAATCAGCCGCACTGCTACTAATCCAACTGGTAGTCACAGTAGCATCCGGTCAATAGGTTTGGGCCAAATCATCATATAAATGACGCACGCGCGCCTGCCGCTCCCACAACACCAGTTTGGAAAGTTCATTATAATCGTTACTAACCTGCGGGGTAGAAATATTGCATCCCGTCACGAACAGCAACAAGCATACGGCTAGTGTACTAATAAGTTTCATTGGGTGTATTCCTCACTTTTCTCCCACAATTCTTTAGCGTTTTGCTCATTGTAGGACAGTTGCGAAGTGAAACAAGGACGCGTACTACGGTCATAAAAATGGCCTGAACTCAATATAATATCTTCGGAATAAGTCAGTTCAGCCAACGCCGAGGAAGATTTATCTAAATCCCCATACCGTTCAGGTACGTTAATACGGATATAATCATAAAAAGCCTCATTCGTTTTAGAAAAATGCGTTTTCATAAGCCCGGGGTTAAATGCATTTACTTTAACGGTACTATTTTGGGCTTTAAGTTTTCGCGTTAGTTCGTATACAAAATACACATTACATAGTTTGGAATACGCATAGCGCAAATTGCTGGCGGCTAATTTTTCGCCGGGATGTGAAATGGCCTCAACCCCAAGCCAGGCAAAGGTCTCTCCCGACTGTAACAACGGGTTATGCATATCACTGGCGGTTACCAGAATTTTGCCTTCTTTCTCCATAAAGGGCAGAAGCAAATTCGTCAGCAGGAAATGCCCCAAATGATTCGTGGCAAACACCACATCAAAGCCGTCCTCTGTCAGCTGAGGCGCACTGTTAAATGCACCAATTCCGGCATTGCACAGCAACGCATAAACGGGCGCGCCGTATTTATCCTGATACGCTTTGACAAATTGCCGGACTGACTTTAACGAGGCCGTGTCTAATTGTAGCACGGACACATGCGGGTTGCCCGTTTCTTTGACAATTTGTGCTTGAGTTTGTTGGGCTTTTTCTAAGTTACGGCAAGCCAAAATAACTTCAAATTCTGTTGAATGAGCGGCGATTTTCAAGGCGGTTTGAAATCCCAAGCCGGAATTCGCACCTGTAATAATGACTGTTTTTTTCATATATTGCACCTAAATACATCTCCCTACACATAGCCTTTTTCCCATTTTACATATTTATGAGAAAATTATACCCATTAATTTAACTTGGCCTTAAAATTTTTATAGGCAATTAACGCTAAACAGAGGGTCATACCGGACAAAATAGCAAAATAGTGCCAGAAAAACAGATAATCTCCTCCTTTCAAAATGATGTTACGGAAATTGGTACATGCATACATTAGCGGATTGCAATAACATATCCAACGAAACCCGGCTGGAATATTCGCCACCGGGAAAAACACCCCGGATAGCAAAATCCCCGGGAGTAGTACCAATACCCCCCCCATCATGGCTTGCTGCTGCGTATTAGCAACCGTGCTAATAAGCGTAGCCATGGCCAATGCACAGGCAGACAATGCCGTAGCATTGAGGGCTAACTGCCAAAACAATCCCCGGAAAGCGATCCCAAAGCCCAAAACCCCCACGCATAACATCAAGGTAATAATACCAATCCCAATAAAGAAATACGGCAAGGTTTTACCTAATAAAATATCCGCGGTAGAAGCCGGGGAAGAAATCAATTTTTCCATCGTCCCCATTTCTTTTTCTTTCGTAATCGCCATACTACCTACAATCATTAGAATGATAAAACTGGCCATTACCATTAGTGCCGGGACCATAAAATGCGTGGTGCTTAGTTGCGGGTTAAATAAAATGCGGGTATCCAGTGCCATGCGCACCGGGCCATTGAGTTGATACCCACGGTCGGCTGCCACACGCGCCAAAATTTGCCCAATATACGCATTGACTTGCTGGGCCCGTTGGGCGTTGGTAGCGTTAATAAGCAGTTGAATAGGTTTATTTTGCCGCTCTAATGCGTAGGCAAACCCCTCTTCCGGGGCCACCAACACGGCTTCCGCTTTGTACGAATCCAATAAGCTCACCGGGTCTACTACATTGGAACCATCTACGCCATGCACTTTTTTAAACCATTTTGAAGCAATCGCCCGCGTTTGTATTTCGCGTGCAATGGCCGAGGGCTTGCTGACTACGATCATTTCAATATTTTTTACTTCGCTCGTTAGAGCCAGGCCAAACATAACCAGCTGCATGATCGGAATAAAAAAGATGGCAAAAATCATTTTCGGGTCCCGAAAGATCTGAATAAATTCTTTGCGGATTAACCCCCATACTGTTCGTTTATGTATCATGGTTCTACATCCATTTTGAAATTTTGTACCGCCAATATAATCATCCCCGCCATAAATACAAATAGGGCCGCAAACGGCACCCATAAATCTACCAAGCCCGCTTCACTTAAAAACAGCGCACGGCTGATTTGTAAAAACCACCGTTGCGGGAACAAGGCCGTTAAATACCGGAAGAACACCGGCATATTTTCAATTGGGAAAATAAAACCTGAAAACATAAACGAAGGCAGTAATCCGACGGCAAACCCAAATTGGATAGCGGCCTGTTGTTGGCGGGTAATCACAGAAATCAGTAGCCCTAGTGCCAGAGCCCCGGTAATATAGAACATACAAGCCATTAAGTAGAGGGCAAAACTTCCCTGAAACGGAATCCGGAACACCAGTAGTGCCAGCACAAACACAAGAAGTACATCAAAAAAGGAAAGCACAAAATAAGGAAGCAGTTTCCCTACCACAATTTCTACCGCGCGCAGCGGCGTAGAAAGCAAGAGCTCCATAGACCCGTTTTCCCACTCTTTGGCAACGGTTAAAGCCGTTAACAAGATAGCCAAAAAACCAATAATAATCGTATTGAGTGCCGGCACAATAAACCAGTGGCTGTTAAGTTCCGGATTAAATAAATAGCGCGTACGTATCACTGGAGATTCTGGTATATGGGGTTCTAGCAACGCATGTTGTGTGGCTTGCACAATGCCCTGCATGTAAGTAGTGGCTAAAGAAGCCATGGTGTTGTCTGTTCCGTCTATAAGCAGTTGAGCGCGGGCCATCGTCCCCTTCGTAAATTCATCGTGAAACCCGGGCGGGATAATCAGCATAGTGCGCATGCTGTTCTCATGTAATTGTTGCTCCGCCTCCCCGGGGGTATGCACCGCAATTACATCAAAATATTCGGCGGCACTGGCCTGGGTAAGCAGTTCGCGCGAGGTGCTGCTTTGGTCATTATCGCGCACCAGTAGCGGAATGTGGTGATAATCCAAATTGATCACAAACCCAAAAAAGCCCACAAATAGCATCGGCAATATAAGCGCAACGGCCAGTGTAAAAATATCCCGTTTGATGTGTTTGGCTTCTTTGTTGGCAATTGCCAGGATATGCTTAATCAGCGTGGTCATTTGGCCCCCGAAATAGCTTTTAGAAATACATCATCCAACGTCGGCTCGACTTCACTGGCTGTAAAAACAGCGCTATGTTTTTGGCAATAGGATTGAAAAGCATCCAAATCGGTCACGTTGATACGCAATTTACTGCCAAATACAGATACTTCCCCCACGTTTAACGCCCGCAGCTCTTGAAAAATAGTTTGTTGCTGTTCTTGTGTAAATGTAAGTTCTATGGGTTTTTGCGGAAAATACTTTTTCTTCAAGTTCTCTGGCGTATCCGTCGCCAAAATACGCCCGCGTTCCATCAGCACAATGCGGTGGCAATATTCGGCCTCGTCCATATAGTGGGTGGTAACAAACACGGTTTTGCCTTGGTGGGAAAGTTGACGGATTAGGTCCCAAAACGCCTTGCGGGTTTGCGGGGAAGTTCCGGCAGTTGGCTCATCTAAAAAAATAAGTTCCGGGTCATGCACAATAGAAGCAGCCAACGCAAGCATTTGTTTGGTCCCCCCGGATAGTTGGCGTACGGGCCCTTTGGCAATAGAACTTAGGCCAATAAATTCAAAGAGTTCCCGGGAACGCTTGCGAATCTGCTGGCGGGAAAGCTCATACAAACTGCCGGCGATGTCCATATTTTCTTGTATCGTCAAGTCCGGGTATAGGGTAAATTTTTGGGACATATACCCAATATGCGGCTTGAGTACGGCGGTAGAGGCGGCCACGTCCGTCCCGTTTACCAACACCTGCCCGGAGGTAGGATTCAAAATGCCGCATAACGTGCGAATGGTAGTTGTTTTGCCCGCACCGTTTGCCCCTAAAAACCCAAAAATTTCCCCGCGCGACACTTCAAAGGATATATCATTTACCGCTTTAAAATCCCCAAACGCAATGACTAAATTTTTTACCTGTATAATTGTGTTATTCATGTTTCAAGAAAATATCCGCAAAATTCGTCACGTGCAAATCATCCATCACGGTCTGCGGTTGCCCGCACGCCAACAAATGTCCCTCTTGCAGAATATGCACCTTGGCGCAGCGCTCCGCTTCATCCATATACGACGTACTTAAAATGACGGTCATCTGTTCCCCCGCCACGCTATAGACAATATCCCACAATTCTTGGCGTGATACCGGGTCCACCCCGATGGTGGGCTCATCCAATAAAAGCAAACTAGGGCGGTTAAGCAGCACGCACATGAGTCCCAGTTTCTTATACATACCGCCCGATAATTTACCGGCGGGGCGGTCCGTAAAAGGGGACATCCCGGTGGCACTGAGCAGTTGCTCGGCCCGGTTCTTAAATTGTTGTGGGTCCACATCGTACAAATCGCGAAAGAACTCCAAATGTTCCCACACACTCAAATCCGGGTATAAACTGGGCTCCTGTGGAAAATAGCCCGTCTGCCTATGTGCCTGTTTGAGGGTGCAAGGTTGGCCCTGTAGCGTAAAAGCAACCGTACCTTGTGTGGGATGCAAAAGCCCTTTAAGCAAACGCAGCAACGTCGTTTTTCCGGCGCCGTTCGGGCCGACAACGCCGTGCACCAACCCGGCTTCAAACAGGGTATTTATCTGCGTTAAAGCCTTGGTAGTACCAAGCGTTTTGGAAACATGTTCTGCCCGAACCGAAATTGACATCTTATTTAACAAACTCCGTTTCTAGGGTCATACCGGGTTTAATAGTTAAGTCCGCATCGTTTTCAAAACGGGTTTTTACCCCATATACAAGCCGGGTGCGTTCTTCGCGCGTTTGGACATTTTTAGGCGTAAATTCGGACTGATCGTTAATCGCAATAATATGACCCATAAAATATTTATCCGCGTCGGGCAAATAGCCTTTTACTTCCTGCCCGATAGACAAATTCCCTAGTTCAGGATACGGCACATACACCCACACATCCAATTCTTTTAAATTGGCTACGGTCAACATCTTTTTCCCCGCGCCGATAAATTCCTGCGGTTCATAATACTTATAGAGCACCTGCCCGGTTAACGGGCTGGTCAATGTACACCAACTTTGCTGCAAAGCAGCTTGGTCATATTGATTCTTTTTGAGGTCGTAATTTTCCTGCGAGCCCGCCGTCGTTTTTAACAGGTGGGCTGCACGGTTGAACTCCGTCTGCGCGATTTCTTTTTTCAAATTTGCTTCATCGCAGGTTAAGCGCGCTAACACTTGTCCTTGCGTTACCGGGGATCCCTCTTGCACTAAAATTTCTGCAATCGTATCATTTAACCGCGCAGAAATATCCACGGCAATCGCTTCGGCTACGCCGCTGTAATGAAACGGAGTCTGGCGGAAAAATACCAGGGCCACCACTACTAAAATTAAAAGGACAACTACAACTAAGGCAATTTTTTTCTTCATAAACTCTCCTTGCTTAAACTATCTAAAATGGCTAATGCATTTAATTGTTCTATTTGCAAATCGGTTAAGGCCAAACGGCTTTCCAGCAATTCCAAATTGGCCCGGTCCACGTCAAAAAACGTAACAGAACCGGCCTTGTATGCCTGATAGGTTAGTTGAGCCGTTTTGCTGGTTTGGGTGATGGTATCTTTGGCTAATTGTTCCTGGATTTGCAAGCCGTATAACTGATCTTTGGTTGAATAAAACAGCTTTTCCAACATTTCCAAAGAGTCCTGTTTTTCGGCCAATTTGGCCTGCGCCAATTTTTGCTGGGCAACTGCTTGCTGACGATCCTTCCCCCCTTCAAATAACGGGACAGAGAGCATCGCCCCTGCCCGGCCCAAAAATACGTGTTCGCGCACCGCGCCGTTGGGATATTCAAAATAAGCGCCCCCCTGTACAGATACCCGCGGGTAAAGCGAAGATTTATAACTGTTGGCCAAATACTCGTAATACTGGGACATATCTTCTAGCGCCGCTAACTTGGGCGAATTTTCATCAAATTCGCTATTTTGATACGCGCGGAAACGCGCCAACGTATTTTCCAAGGTATCGGTATCTAAAACGGCCGAGGTTTGCCCCGCCAGTTTTACGTTGGCCAGTTGTTTATCCGTAGGATACGACGGGTCTATCCCGTATGTGTTTCCCGTTAATTGGAACAAAGCACGCAACTGAGTGGCCAAAATGCTACGCGCTGCGCTGATAGACGTTTGGGTTTGCAATACCTGTTTGCGGGCGATTGCTACGTCTAATTGGCTTTTGGCCCCGGCCTGGTACGCAGACTGCACATCGGACAATTGTTTTTGGGTAACGTCCAATTGCCCATTGAGTAAGACCAACCGTTGCAATTGTTGCTGTACGGTAAAATAGGCCTGGCGCACTTGCAACAAAATTTGTTTTCTAGCAAATTCATACTGTTGCTCTTGAGCAGAGGTGGCCTTGGAAGCACTCTTTCTGAGCGCGTTGCGCCCGCCGTTATCAAACAGTACATAACTAGCCGTCGGGCCGACTGAATAGCCCCACTTGTCACCAAATTCTAAGGTAGTTTGTCCGACCGTCATGGACGGAATCTTAGACACCCACGTTCCTTTGGCATCTAGTGACAAAGAGGGGTAAAGCGCAGACGACACACTCTTTTGTTGGGCTTGGGCGGCCTGCACTTGAGCCCGCAATCCCTGCAACTGGGCCGAGGAGTTGAGTGCATCCTGCTCACAGGATGCTAACTCAAGCGAAGTCACTTGCACCGCATGGGCGTAACAGCCCATGAAACAGACGAGTAACAAAAATATTTTTTTCATGCATTTTCTCCAAAAATACCGTCTAATACAATTTGCAAACGTGCGCAAAATTGTTTTTCATTTTCCAGGGTTTGCGTAAGCAATACATTTTGCAACGGAAAAGCGTTGGTGCCAAGCCGCTCCAACAGACCCATCAGAATGTGCGGCATCACCACCGGCCAGGCCAGTAAAGCCAGTATGCCGGGCAGGGGTTGCCCTTGGGCGCGCTCCGTCAAAGAAGCCCGTTTTAGTTCATGTGAGATAAGCGACAAATGCTGCGTAAAATTTTGGGTGACAAACTGCAGTAGTTTTTTATTGCCGGACAAACAATTTCCCAGCAGAGAAGAAAAAAACATACGGTTCTCGCGCACGAACGCATGGAACCCTAGTAAGATTTTTTCTACATTTTCCCGCGGGGTTGCTGTATCGGCCACGTGCAAGGTCATTTGGGCCAACATTTGGTTATACACCGTGCGCAGCAATACTTTATCAAAATTATCTTTGCTTTGAAAATAATAGTGGAACAGGCCTAGATTTACCTTACTTTTGGCACATAACTGGCGCACCGTAAAAACAAGTCCCTGCTTTTTGGCAAGCACAATACCGGCGTGAATCAGTTTTTCCTCATTAGTGATAGGTTTGGTCATACAATTCCATTTTTATACAGATGTATAAATTGTATAAATGTATAATTATTTATGTCAACAATACATTTTTAAAAATATTTTATTATTTTCTCTTCGTATAGTCATTGTAACAACGTTGGCAAATTACAAATGTATTCTTCATATTTAAAATGAAGTTGCAGATTCGAATTCCGCCTTCCCGATTGCTATTTTAAGCACCCTTTTTAGGGTGCTTTTTTCGTCTAAGATTTTATCTTTTCTCGTCGCAGAAAAACTGATTTTTTAATCCATCCATGTCTTAGAGTAGTATTTTCCCCGTCGTAAAAGGCCGTTTTCTTATCTTTTTCTCTGTGGGCTGAATTGGCAGGCTCCACAATTCTGGGTTATACCCCACCATTTTTTGAAGGCATTTCAAAAAAACACCTCATATGTGGGGCGCTTTGCATCTATCTGCTAAAAACGTTGGTGCAAGGTAAATTCGGTAGTATACTTTTTGTATTGGCGATTGGGTACGTTAGAGTCCCGTTTTGTGTAACTAAAGGTAAGCGTGGGCACAAACCCTAAAATGTCTATTTTATTGTTAGATAAAGAAACTGAGTAACGTTGCGTCAAATCTCGCTCGGCTAGTTTGGTAAAACCTTGATGTTTTACAATCCATTTTTCGCCGTCGTAATTTGTCCAAGTAAATATAGGCTCTAAGTGGATATGGAATCCTGCGGGCAATTCCGAACCGAAACCAATGCCGGCCACATACCGCCAATTTGCATATATATCATTTCTAGCGGTATCCCGGTCAATCCCCCCGCGCAAAACAATGTATTTTGTGCTATTTAAATAATATAAGGTTCGAGCTTGAACGGAATAGGTTTGGCCGTCCATCCAGGGACCATATTCATCATAGGTATTTTTTAAAATTCTAAAAGATATGCCGGACGACAATTTGCGCGTAAAGTCATAGTTGAGGTCCAATCTCCCGCCGTAGGACCAATTATACGGATCCCATCCGTACCAACGCCGGGACGCCGTTCCGGCCAGCCATACGTCGCCATTTTTCCAAATATAGCGCGGACCGGTACTGGCGGATAAGTAAAAGTCGTCATAATCGTGTTTGTCATAAATGTTGGTATATACGTTGCCGTCGCTTTTCCAGCGCCAATGATCAGCCAGCTTGAACTCATAATTACCACCGAGCATCAGGTTATATCCCACGGCTGATACCGGGTCCGGTAGCTGCCGGCAAAATGTGCCCCACTGGTTGGTAATACATTCTGCGCCGCCGGTAACTAAATTGATGTTGTTATCCGGCGCAGCCCCAAAATTAAACCAGATGTTCCAATTTTTATTTTGACGCGCTACATAGCGGTAATACAACATTTGTCGTCTAATTTCGTCCGGAATGTCTTTACCGGCCATCGCCAAACGCAAATTATAATCGGCACGATACCACTGCTTTTTATGCATATAACATAAAGCAAGTTCATAGCGAATTTTTGTTAGGTCCGGTTGTTGGTCTAAAATTTTACGATAGATTTTGATGGCCTGGTCAGTGTTTCCCTTACGTTGCTCAATTTGGGCAATTAAATACCAGCGTTCAATTTCAAGAGGAGTTTTACCGGTTTGAGGAAGTTGCGTCAAAATTTTTAAGGCACTGTCATATTTACCCGCTGTCACCAAATTGCCGGCTACTTGCACGGCCTCCAGCTCCGACAGAGTTACCTGCCTTATATTGGATTTGGCCCATATTGCTATGGGCCAAATCACAGTGAGTAAAATGACAACAATGCGTTTCACTTTTTATTGCTTTTTCATACCATAAGCGGCTTGGAATTCCCACTTACGGGTGAAGTCATCCCCAAGGTCTTGTTCGGTGTAATGACGGGCCGTACCCGCTGCTTCCACGGGAGTATTTACACCGTAGTAGCCGGGTGTAAAATCTTGCTCGGTTTTTCCCGCAACAGGAGTATTGTTGACACGGTAGGGTGACGTACTCATACTCGTCGCTGTACCATCAAAATCAAAGGAAGGATCAGCCGACGGGGCCTGGGTAATGGTTACATTGTAGAATTTATCCGCCGTATCACTAGCGGTGTTAAACGGCATAAACAACGTTTGTGTACCGTCCGTACCAATCGTCATGGTCGCCGCAGAAGTAGTGTATGCCTTTGCCAAGTCATGTCCATCGGAGCCATCAGGCACATTCCAGGCAGCTATCTTGGCAGCCCGCCCTTCCCCATCACCTTGGATGGATGTATACACACGGCCAATGGCTTTACCTCTATAGGTAGTGTCATTTTCCGGAACTAGCGTATCCAACATGGTCGTTCCGGAAATTGCATAGCCACCCGCAAACAATTGGTAATCTTCTTTGGCCTGGGCGGCTGCAAATTCTTCATCGTCACGATATTTATCTTTATCACCTCCACGATTCAAACTTCCATTGCGGGCCTCAAGAATTTGCGCATCGGTTGACAGTTCCGTATTTTTTGACTTATACACCGGATTAAAATGACCGAAATCGGAATACTGCAATCCAGCTGTAGCGCCCAACGAATTAAATACCATCTTTTCGTCTACACGGTTCCAATGTCCGGTAGCAGGCAAACTGTTTTCTTCTGCCAGGGTATTTAAATCCTCCATCGTAAGCGCTCCATTATCTACTACGCGGAACACGGCCTGCTCTTTATCATTGCCGGTACCGCCTTTTACATATTCAAAGATGGGGCCGGCGAAGGTGTCTTTAAAAGAGCTATCTGTGTTTTGCTCTCTTACGGTACGGCCACTTTCCACGCTGCCTACCTTCATTTTTACAGCGTCAATTTCGCCGGTATCTTCGTTTAATTCCAAGTTGATGTAAGAATGTCCTGTGGTATCCAAATTTTCAGCGGTGAATAATTTTACATCATCTAATCTGTAGGATGTATAGGTAACGCCGCCACTTTCCGTAGAGGTGGCTCCTGCCACAGATACAGGTTCGCTACTATTAGATGCGACCACAACTTCTGATGGCATACTGGTTATTTCTTGGTTACTGCTTACCACTGCCGCCGTAACTGCCGGTCGTGGTGCTACATATCCGACTACTCCGCCGCCTGAATGATTGGATCCGCCGCCACCACAGGCAGTCACGGCCAAACATGCAAGAAGCGATACACTTACTTTTTTCATGTTGCCTCCTATGCTTCAAAAATACGCCTTACGTCTTTCAAAGTTTAGTATATATATATATATTGTCAAGCAAAACGTTGCACGTAGAGGCAAAATCGGCTAAGCAAAAGCCCATTATAATAAATCTATTTGAAAATCCATTTTGAAAATGTTAAAATAGGGCCTGAAATAGCTGGGCAGTAAAAATTTGCCGTGAAAAAACTACTTCACATAAAGGACATAACATGATGAAAAAATGGATGCTTCTTTTAGTTGCTTTTACCGCTTTACCGTTGTGTGCGCAACAAGCCTTTGAAGTTGCGTACGAAACGTCCAGCTATACCTACCGCGAACCTGATGGCAATACTCCCATTCGTTTGAAAGGACGTATGCAAGGTGCTAGCCTGCGTTACGAAAACCGTGTACAAGAATCCGCTTTCTTCTTTGCTTTGGACGGGCGTTGGATGGGCGGCACCACTGACTATAACGGTTGGCTGAATACCACGCCACCGACCTCGCATAAATTTGATGACATTGGCGATTATTACTACGAAGGCCGCTTGCACCTGGGAAACGTGCTGGATTTATCGCAATCTGTACAAGTGTGGCTTTCGACCGGATTGGCCTACCGTTACTTAAAGGATCATCTCAATAAAGATCCCTACGGCTACTTGCGCGAGTCCAACTATGTATATATGCCTTTTACCGGGGAACTTCGCTTAAAAGGGGGCGTTTGGGAATGTGCCCTGCGGGGAGAATTTGACTATTTGTTAGTGGGTTGGCAAAACAGCCATATGACGACCGGTAAACTCCGCCACGACCAACACGAAGGCTACGGCTTGCGCGTAAGCACTAAATTACAGGTTAATTTAGACGGCAAAAAAACAGGCCTATTTGTGGAGCCTTTTTACCGTTATTGGAACATCCGCGATTCCCAAGAGCGCGGCGGTTATATGGAGCCGCACAACACCACCAAAGAAATTGGCCTGCGTGCGGGACTTACTTTCTAACAGCACCCGGTAGCTCATTACGCCACACCAGATTTCCATTTTAAGCACCCTTTTTAGGGTGCTTTTTTCAAACCACTATAACTAGGAGATTTGCCAATACTGCTCTTGTATCTTAAAATCCACATTTCCTTCAGCCAAGTTCATCAGCTCCCGCAACGTTAAATTAGCAGGATTCTTATATTCCAAAATATCCGCTACAATGCGCGGGGATAAATAGCACAGATGGATGTACCGCGCGAAATTGCGTTTATTCATGCCGCTGGCCTTTTCACATTCACGGGTTGTCAGCCCCTTTTCTAGTAGTTTTTTGAGTTTCCACGCGCGGGCTAGGCCACGCACTAAACTTTCATTGAGTTGACGTACGGTCAGTATATTTTGCGCTGTGCCATGTTGTAAACGGGTAGATGTTACATTGTCTATATAGAATTCATTCCGCAACGTGAGTGTTTCTTCATCTATTTCAGGTGTAACTAGATTCGTCGGCACGTGTACCTGTTTGGGATACTTGCGGCAAATATCCAAAAATACCCTTTTATCTAGCGCAATCTGTAAATGGCAGTTCGTCCCCTTTTTCACATAAATTACCTGTTTAAGGCACTTTTTGACCTCCCCCGATGTAATTTGGCTGCTATCCGCTTGTAAATCTACGGAAGACAAATCGGCCCTGCGTATGGTATCCAGCACAAACTCGTCCAACTGAATTACCGGGATATGGACGCCTTTGCGGATGAAATAATACTGGAATTTCTGCCCGTTTTTAGTAGTACTGGTCAGTTTATAAGGAGTTCCCTGGTCGTCAAACAATTGATCTGCCATCAGCGTTTGTTTGCGAATATACGCCCGATACTCCCGCAACCCGTTTTTGTAATTGCCCACCTTTGCTTGCACGGCCTCAAACACTTCCTGAGAGATAAGAGCAGGCTGCTTGCCCGGGTAGATTTTTTGGGCTGTAAAATGGGGCATTTTTCCCACATACAAGGGGTTAGACAAAATCTTTAAGATAGAACTATGACTAAACGGTTTGCCGCCCCGGTCTTCGCCTTTTTTCGTTTTCCACCGTTTGCTGCGATGGCCCTGTGCATTCATCCACTCCGCCACCGCCATAATATTGCCGAGTTCCAGGTATTTTTGAAAGATGAGCCGCACCGTGGCCGCCTCTTGCTCATTAGGTACTAACTGCTTATCTTTGAGGTCATACCCAATAGACGGCACCCCGCCTACCCACATCCCCTTGGCCTTGGTAGCGGCCAGTTTATCGCGCACGCGCTCGGCAGATACTTCCCGCTCAAACTGGGCAAAGGACAGGAGCATATTAAGCGTGAGTTTTCCCATGGAATTGCTCGTATCAAACGATTGCGTGATAGACACAAAATTGCACTCGTATTTGGAAAACTCCTGCATCATCTTGTGAAAATCAAATATAGAGCGCGAAAGACGGTCCACTTTATAAACAACTACTACTTGTATCCTATGGGCACGGATTTCCTCCAAAAGCGCTTGCAAGCCGGGCCTCTCCATGGTGCCGCCGCTAATCCCGCCGTCCTCAAACGTCTTATAATACTCCCACCCGTTGAACGCTTGCGAGAGGATATAGGCCTTACAAGCATCTTCTTGGTTTTGCAAGGAACTAAACTCCGAATCCAGCCCACGCTCGTTGGATTTACGGGTGTATATTGCACAATTAATTTTGGGCATATTTTTTCCCTGTTAATCCAAAAAATTTGGGGCCGCTGACGTGACTTCGTACGATTTTTTCAGCTAATGCTGTTAAATTGGGATATATTTTCCCGTCCCACTCATATTCTTGCTCGCCTTTGACGGTTACTTGGTAGATTTTTCCCTTGTATTTTTTAGTTAGCAAGGTACCGAAGGACAACGCATACCGATTCTTATGTGCGCGCTCTATGTACTTATCCGGGTTATTGGCATATCGGTTAAGCCGCGTGATGTATTTCTCTGGTAATTTACACCGCCCCAATTCGCATTGGATAGCATACCACAAAGGGCGCCACTTAGCTTTACGCCCTTTTAGGGGATAATTATAGAATGTATCCCAGTAAAACTGTAATTTTTCTTCTGAAAGCTCCTTCAATTCTTCATAACTTTTGGGTAGGTAACACTTTCTTCGCATAGAGGATATCCTTAATGCGTCTAATCCGCATTTCTGCATCACCCTTCCTATAATAGGCGCGGGCGAGCACATCAAAAAATTTAATAGCTAATAATATAAGTTCCTTATCGTGAAGCACTTCAGGCCGCCCATGAGGATTACCCGAGCGGCCTTTTACAAATCGCCCTGAAACGGGAGGCAACTGGCGCGGTGTCATTTGGAAAGCCCAAAGAATACATAACCGCTGATTGGACGCTTAACAATGCTCATCGCCAGAACACTTTACCTCCGTATTCAAAGCCGTTTTCCAATACTTTTACTTCTATGGTTTTACCGCGATAGGTTTTAGTGATGATACTGCCCGGCGCGGGCAAGCGGTTATCGCGTGGCCGAACAGGCAGGTTTTCAAGCGTAGTTTCTACTTGCGTGATAGGACTTACTACCCGCAAAACAGCGGTTGATGTAGGTTTAGTGTTTGTTACTGATTTTTTGGTATTTTTCTTCATAACTTATCTCCTTAAATAAGCGATTTTACTTCGTACTACATTCACGCTTACTATGGGAGATAAGTCAAGTAAAATAAATTAAAACCCACATCTATTTGGTTGGGCGTAAGATTTATATAGTCACGCAATTGCCCGACTGTGTTTCCGGTTGATTGACACGCAATGCCAACATCCATCCAACACCTGCTAAGAGGGAACACACTATAAACGTGAGGCCTGTAGACACCAGGATATTGCCCAGCCCCACAATCGGCGAGACAATGCTACCCAACAAAAATCCCGAGGCTCCAATAAGCGCTGAGGCTGTCCCGGCCTGGTCTTTGGCTTCCAACATGGCAATGGAAGTAGTAGCCGTAAAACTCATACCGGTGGCAAACAGCAGCGCAATGAGCAACCCCTCAAATACATAAAATGGGGCTTGCATCCATAAAGCCACGGCAGTTAAAACACTTCCTGCCAACATCCCCAGACAACTATAAGACACGCATGTTTCCGGTCGTTTGAAGCGTACCGGCATACTGGTACCCACTCCTAAAGCAATCGCATTGACCGCAAAGACTAAGCTAAATGCAAAAGCAGAGTAGCCATAGTGTTCTTGCACGATAAACGGCGACGCGGCAATATAGCTAAACAAAATACCCATAGCACAAGATAATTGCAACACACAGTACATATATTTGCGTTTGCAAAACACTGTTTTAAACAGGCCCAAGGTTTTGAGTAGCGGTACTCGAGAGCGTTTGGTTGTACTGAGGGATTCATTAAAATGCACGCAGAAGCCCGTCAATATAAGCCCTAGCACAAACAGGACCACAAAAATTCCGCGCCAGGTGCTTACCTGTAAAATAATGCCCCCGATAACCGGAGCAGCAATGGGCGCAATACCATTAATAGCGGCAATAATCGCAAGCGCTTTGGTGAGATTTTCCCCTTTGAACTTATCGGTAGCTATGGAGCGTGAGATAACAATCCCGCCTGCGGCCGCAATTCCTTGCACAAAACGCAAGGATACAAAAATCTCAATGGTAGGAGACCAAATGCAGGCCAACGTAGCTAAGAGATACAGAGCCATAGATAAGAGTAACGGTGCGCGGCGCCCGTACTTATCGCTAAGCGGTCCAAAAACAATTTGTCCGGCAGCCAGCCCCAACATGGAAAACGTAATACCTAACTGCACCATAGACGGCCCCGTTAAAAAGTACGAGGTCATCGCGGGTAAACTTGGCAGGTACATGTCCGTTACAAGCGGGCCAAACGCTGAAAGCATACCCAAAAATACGAATAAAAAAAAGGCCGTATTTTTACGCCTTTTGGAGGATCCCTGCCAGGTTTTTGTTTTCTGCATAATTATATTGTATCTTTTTGAGACGAAAAATTCAAAAGAAGAGGGCTCTTTTTAAGTAATAGGAATGTATAAAACCGCTCTCTATGATTGATAAAAAGCGGGGCATTAGTACATAGAAGCGACTATTCTCTTAAATTTATTATCTTCGGACATTTCTACATCAAACTGCAAGCGCCAGGTATGCTTGCCGCCGCCATACACGGCGGCCAGTACTTTGCAACGGCCGATGAAGGTACGCGGCGTTTGAGGGATGATTTCAATATCGCTGTAAGCATAGTAATTCAATATACCTTTTTGTATGGCGTGCAAATATGCTTGCTTGTTTTGCCGAATGCCCGTTATGTGTACCAGTTCAAAATCCTCCGTGTGCAGGGCACTTAGCGCGGGGATATTTTTATCTACCATGTAACGAAACATCCGGTCGTATAACTTTTTTAATTGCGCTACGTTCATTTTTTCTCTATCATTTTGACAATTCTAGCCGGATTACCGACGGCTACGGCGTGATCAGGGATGTCTTTGGTAACAATACTACCCGTACCTACGATGGCATTTTCTCCAATAGTTACACCCGGTAAAATGTTAACCCTTGCGCCTATCCAGGCGTTCTTTTTGATGCGGATTTCCTTGGTTTTAACCACGCGGATATTGTTGGGTTCGTGATTGACAGTAAAAAGCCCCACTTCCGGGCCAAGCATTACGCCGTCTTCAATGGTAATACCGCCTAAACTCATCACCGTAAGGCCGTGGTTGGCAAATACATTTTTGCCGATACGCAAACAGCACGCCAAATCCACTTGAAATGGCGGCGTAAAGAAACAGCCGTCCTTCATTTGACCGTTTAAAAGTTCGTTTTCAAGCTCTATGATCTTTTGCGTGTCGCTTGGATCGGTGGAGTTAATTTGCCAGCAAAGATGACGGCAACGTTTCATTTCGCCGTGTGCTTCCCGTTGGTATTTTTCATCACGGATGTCGTACGATTTTCCGGCACGGAGTTCTTCAAATACGGTCATAATTTTTTTCCTCTCATAAGTGTAAATGCAATGCAATTTTTAGGGCACGCCGTTATACATTTCATACAGTTAATACAGTTGGGATGCCCAATAAGTTCGGTGCTAGATATCGGAATGTTCATGGGGCAGGATTTGTCGCACTGGGCACAGTGCACGCAAGTTTTGCTATCGCGCACAATGCCCAACGGCCGAAGTACACTCCACACCCCCAGGGATGCTCCGTGCATGCAGAAATAATTGCAAAACGGGCGATCCGTAAATAGTGCAAGCACTATAAATAAAATAAGCACCGACCCATTGACCCAGTCCCACATCCCTACCGCCACACTGTGACCAAAATAGAAGCGACTGTTTAAGAAGTAAAACACAATGTTTAAAGTGCTTAACCCATATAAAAAGTAGCGCAGTAATTGCGCGTATTGTTGCCACGAAAGAGACAGCTGAAAGCGCGGCAAATGTATTTTGCGGGCCAGCCATCCCACCCATTCTTGTAGCGTGCCAAACGGACAGAGCCACCCGCAGAAGAACACCCCTACAAATAAAATAGAAATCCATATCTTCTGCCCAATGCTATCCGCAAAAGGCAAAAAAGGGACGAACAGGCCCGCCATAAAGCAGGCCTGTACAACAAAGCGCAGGGGTTGCAGGAATTTTCTCATCTAAAAACCCAATTTTTTGAGCCATGCATTTACTCTGAGTTGCGCGTTCTCTCGGTCATTTTGGGCTTCGTGTCCGTAAATAGAAAACCCACTTAAAATATCTGCTTTCGTTGTTTTCTTAATACTTGAAGGAATAGACGAAAGGCCGCTGCCTTCATGCGTGACAAACGGGGCGATTTTTTTACCAGCCCAGCTATACTGTTCCATAAAACTATAGACGACCATGGGTAGATCGCCCCACCAATTGGGTGAGCCGATAAAGACCGTGTCATACCCGGCAAAATTTTCCACTTTACTCGCTACTTCAGGGCGGGCGTTGGCACGTTTCTCTTGTTGGGCCACTTCGGTTAACGCGCGGTATTTAGTAGGGTAGGTATCATTTTTAAGTTTGATTTCAAATAAATCCCCTCCTGTTTTAGCGGCAATCATCTTAGCAATAACAGCCGTATTGCCCTCTTTAATGTTTCCCACGCTGTATTGCTCCCCGATGCGGGAAAAATACGCCACTAATACTTTACCGTTTTTGGGTGCAGGTTGTGATGTTTCTTCGGTCGCCTTCGGTTTAGCATCACATGCTACAGTAAGAAATAAGGCCAATAAGCATAAACTAATTTTTTTCATATTTTCTCCTATTTTGTGGGTTTAAGCGGTCCGTAAAAGTATGAGGCCGTCGCACCGCCGTCAATTAGTAGGTCCGACCCCGTGATAAACGCTCCGGCAGGACTCATGACCAGTTCAGCCAATGTGGCTACTTCGTCAGCCGTTCCAGGGCGTCCGGCCGGGCATTTAGCAAACATATTCTTGTAAAAATCGCCACGCGGTCCGTTAAATTCATCTAAGGCTAGCGGCGTTACAATAATCCCGGGCGAAATAGAGTTAATGCGCGCCTTGCGTGCGCCCCATTTAACGGCTTCCGCCATCACGCGTTTGCCGTTACAGCGTTTGGCTAGTTGATAGGCGTGCAACGTATCTTTGATGTTTTGCGGTTGTAAAACAGGCAAATCTAAAAGTTCTTCAGTGGGCGCAGTGGCCAATTGCTCGTCAATTTCCGCTCCCAAGGCAGGCATACGGTAGCCCGATTGACTGGAAATGGTAACTCCTGTTCCACCTTCTTTAATTACTTTGCCGACTTCTTCCAAAAGCACCGCCGTGCCGTATAAATCTACCTTCAAAATGACTTCAATGGGTGCTTGGCTGGGCGATACTCCTGCGGCGTTAATGAAGTGGACAATATCGCCGTATTTTTGCGCTTCAATAATGAGGCGTAAAATAGACTCACGCGAAGAAATATCTGTTTCGTACGCACGGACGTTAAAACCGGCCTCATTCATAATTTGCGCAATTTTCTCTGCGTTTTTTAGGTTTTTATCACCTAAAATAATCCGCTTGCCCATCCCTACGCGGCGGGCAATTGCCATACCGATTTGTCCGGCACCTGTCCATAAAACAACGTCTGTCATAGTTTCTCCTATTTTACTTGCTCTTTAGCCCACGCAGTTACTTGCGCTTGGCTGTGGGCGGCCTCGCTGCCGTGTACGGCTAAACATTTGCCGAAAATAGCTCCCTGGCAGTATTTTTTAAGGTCGCGCTCGCTGTTGCCCAGGCCGCTCCCTTCGTGCGTCATGAGCCCGATTACTTTTTTGCCTGTAAAATCCAACTTTTCCAGTTGAGTAAAAACGGCCATGGGGAACGTGCCCCACCAGCAAGGGCCGCATACAAATACGTTGTCATACGTGGAAATATCTGTTAAATATTTTTTAAGTTCCGGGCGCGCATTATTGCGGATTTCCTCTTTGGCCTCTTCCGTGCAGGTCATGTAATCGGCAGAGTAAGGTTTTACGGTATCTACTTCAAACAAATCACCGCCGATAGCTTGCTTAATAAACGCTGCTACCGTTTCGGTGTTGCCTTTGGCAACGCAGCGGATACTTCCGCCGAAATAGTTTTGCCCTTTGCGGGAATAATAAATAATTAAGTTTTTCATAGTTATCTCCTAATCGTGAATCTTATAAGCATTGAGCAAGCGTTCCCCGACCCCAGGTGCATCCGGGTCGTGAGAACCTTTGCCGGTGTCTAAAGCGCGCAGGGATTGCATTTCCTCAGCGCTCAGCTCAAAGTCAAAAATTTCCAGGTTGCTTTTAATGCGTTGCGGGTTGGTAGATTTGGGAAGGGTAATCAGCCCGTCTTGCACCTCAAAGCGTAAAATAATCTGCCCCGCGTTTTTGTGGTACTTTTGTGCCAAGGCCACAATAGCAGAATGATTTAACAAATCCGCATTTCCGTGGCCAAGCGGATACCAGGCCTCCAATTTTACATGGAGCGGGTCTAAAATTTTGCGCAACTCACGCTGTTGGAAAAACGGATTGCACTCTACCTGATTGACGGCGGGCAAAGTTTCAAAGTGTGGCACCAGATTTTGCCAAAACTTCGGGCTCATGTTGGACACACCGATTGACTTAATTTTACCCGCTTTTTTGGCCTCTTCCAAAGCCCTCCACGCACCGGTCACATCCCCGTACGGTTGGTGTAAAAGGTACAGGTCCATATAGTCCAGCCCTAAATGGTCAAGTGACGTGTCTATGCCTTTTTTAGCCGCCTCGTACCCAAAATCTTGCAGCCACAGTTTGCTGGTGATAAACACATCCTCGCGTTTTACGCCGCTAGCACGAACGGCTTTGCCTACATCACTTTCGTTCATATAAGCAGCCGCCGTATCTATGTGGCGATAACCGGCACGCAGTGCAGCCAGCGTAGCCTCATAGGTTGGGCCGTTATTAGGGATCATAAATACGCCAAAACCCACCGCTGGGATGTTGTTTCCGTCATTTAAAGTAACTGTGTGTTCCATAGAAGCATCCTATTTTAATGTATTAAAATCTTAAATTATTTTATCAGTTGGAGTGGACTTTAAGTCAAGCGGGACGCACGTTTAATGCGCCCCGTAGTTAGTTAGAAAGCACCTGTTTTGATGTGTGGCACGTAGGGAGCTTCTAATGCCTTAATCGTCTCCTCGGACAGTTTAATGTCTAACGCCGCCACGGCTTCTTCCACATGTTTGGGGTCTGTGCAACCCACAATCGGCGCAGTGATATAAGGTTTAGAAAGCATCCACGCTAAAGACACTTGCGCCATGGTGTAGCCGAGCGCTTTGGCAATTTTTTCCAAATTGTCTACAACCTTTTTATCTTGCGCTTCGGTGGCCCCCCACACCATCGGGGAAACGGCATCAATTTTACTGCGATCCGTTTGCGTGCCCCACGGGCGTGTGGTACGTCCGCCGGCCAGCGGGCTCCACGGGACAACACCAATTTTGCGGTCCATACAAAGCGGCATCATTTCGCGTTCTTCTTCACGGTAGATTAAGTTGTACTGATTTTGCATGGTAATAAATTTCGTCCAGCCGTGCTTTTCGGCAATGTTATTTAACCGTTCAAACTGCCACGCAAACATACTGGAAGCACCGATATAACGCGCTTTGCCGCTTTTTACTACATCATGTAAGGCCTCCATAATTTCTTCCATGGGGGTGTTGGGGTCTAAACGGTGGATTTGATACAAGTCCACATAATCCATCCCCAGACGTTTTAAGCTGTGGTCAATTTCACTTAAAATGGCTTTGCGGGAAGATCCAGAACCATTCGGCTTACCTTCACGCATGGCAAAGTTCACCTTGGTAGCTACTACAATTTCATCGCGGTTTAAGCCGTATTCTTTAATAAGGCGACCTGTAATTTCTTCGCTAGTGCCTAATTGATAGACATTGGCGGTATCAAAATAGTTAATACCTAAATCAATGGCTTTTTTGAAAATGGGTTTGGCATCTTCAAAATCTTTCGCCCATGGGAAAACGCCGTTTTCGCTCCCCGGTTTACCAAAACTCATACACCCTAAACAAATGCGCGATACGTCCGTACCGCTATGTCCTAATTTTACGTATTGCATACAACCTCCTGTGGTTTAGATAGTTATAGGATAGCGGTTTTATAATATAAAAGTCCAATTAAAATATGCTATACTTAATTAAATAATTTTATTATGAATACAAAACAAATAGATGCTATTTTGGAACTTTCCAAAACCTTAAACTTTAACCGCGCGGCGGAAAAGCTGTATGTTTCCCAGCCGACGCTTTCCTATGAGATTAAAGAGGCCGAGCGCGAGATCGGCTTTAAGATTTTTGAGCGTTCGGGCAAAGGGGCAGTGCTAACCCCGGCCGGGGAGCAGTTTTGCACCCAGTTGCGCAATATACGAAAGGAGTTAAAACAAGCCATTGAGCAGGGGCAAAATTTCAGCCAAAAGTATGATGATAATATCGTTATTGGTCTTCCGGTGCGCTCGGCTCTTGCCAATTTGCCACACGTGATACAGGCGTTTAGTAAAAAATATCCACATATTCTAATTTCGCCACAATTTACGGGATTTTATTCCACGCAAGCGTTTTTGCGTGGGGAGCAGGACATTTTGTTTGCGATGGATTTTGAAATGAAGCATGTGCCGGATATTAAAGTGTACCCGTTATATAAGAGCCCCATTTATTTAGTGAGCAGAAAAGATGACCCCTTGGCACAAAAGAAGCTGGTTAAAGAGAAAGATCTATGCGGAAGAACTTTGCTAGTTGGCGGCGGCTCTCCGCCGGCCCTAAAGCGGGTGCAGGACCGGGTACTACGCTCGGGCCAAGTCAATTATTTGACTAGTGCCGACCACGACACTACGCTGGTACGGGTAGCGGCGGGACAAGCGGTATGTTTATCGCCTGGTTTTTTTAAGGACGAGCACGACGGCTTTTCGTGGACGCGGTTTGATTGCGAGGAACATTTTAACTGCGTTTTATGCACGCACGCACAAGACAAACGAGAAAGCATCCAAACCCTATTAGAACTGCTTCAAACTGTTTAGTTGACTAAACGGCATTGGACCATGCCAAACCCTGATGTCTCTCTGGCTAATAAAAAATCCTCTGACGGGCAGGCAGGTTTTCAAGCGTAGTTTTTTCGGGCGTGATAGAATTTACTACCCGCAAAACAGCAGGTTGCGCAGGTTTAGTGTTTGTTACTGATTTTTTGATGTTTTTCTTCATAACTTATCTCCTTAAATAAGCGATTCACCTTCGTACTACATTCACGCTTACTATGGGGAGATAAGTCAAGCAGAATATTAAGATAACATAATCGTAATCAGAATTGAATTTCAATGTATCATATTAGGGAGATAAAATATTTAATACCCCCATACATTTTCTTGGATACACCCAATCAAGATAAATTTGGAACTCTTTGATGAATAATTTCCAACTCACCTCGAATCTTCTCTATGTATTTAGCTGCTCGACATAAGAATACAACTTTATCAAGTGGTTTATTAAAATCTGTATCGCCATTTAAAGTGAATGGACAAAAATGTAGAAGTTTGGAAGCAAATTTATAAAAATAATTATATTCTTCTAAATAACCAATCTCTTCCGCCATTTTTCTCATGGGAGGCATCTTTTGGCCAAAACTTCTATGTTGCTCTCTTAATTCATCTTCTTGCTTTTGGTATTCGGCTATCATATCATCTAACCCAGCCAACTCAGGAAAAAGTTTCTCATCCGCCTTTCCTCTCGCTTTTCCTCCTTCCAAATACTCATATCTATCGTGAGCACAATAATCTGCCATTTTTTGAAAAAGATTATTTGCCACGACATATTTAGTAATAATAAATACCTCTAGTAGTCGACGAGCTAGCAATAAAACTGTATCTATGTTATCTTCTACAGATACCTCTTTTAATTTCAAAACATACTCCGCTACTAAAAATCCAAACGTAATTTCATAAGCCCAATTGTGATATTTTATTCCACGTTGCTGTTCAAATGTTCGGTATAGATTTAAAATCTTCTCTTTATTGATGCGATTCTTCTGATTGGTATCATTAATTAAAATCTCTAAATTCATATTATTCCTCGTGTGTGCTGACAGTGTTTAGTATATCAAAATATACTAGACGTCATTTATTTTCTTCATGGAGGGCTCTTATGTCACAGTCGTTTGTTCAGTACCTAGAAAACAAAAATCTATCAAAAAACACAATTAATTCTTATACATTTTCCCTTGGCCAGTTCCGGCGGTTATACCACAACAAATTTAATCGCAAAACTCTCCGGCAGTATAAGATGCATTTGCTTGAAAATTATAGTGCAAAAACCATTAATTTAAGAATTAGAGGGGTTAATTGCTATTTGGAATTTATTCGCAAAGAGAAGTTTAAACTATCTACCGTCAAAGTGCAAAACAAAAATTTTCTTGAAAATGTAATTAGTGAAGCCGATTACGAATATTTTAAGAAGAAGCTCAAGCAGAATAATGTGTTTTGGTATTTTGTGGTTCGTTTTTTGGCGGCCACAGGAGCCCGTGTCAGCGAATTAATTCAAATAAAAGCCGAACATGTACAACTAGGATCTTTGGACATGTATTCTAAAGGCGGTAAAGTGCGTCGGCTCTACATCCCCATCAAACTGCAAAAAGAAACCCTAAAATGGCTGGAAATGCGCCAAATTCGCTCCGGATTCGTGTTTCTGAACCGTTTTGGGGCTAGGATAACACCACGCGGGATTTCTAGTCAGTTAAAACAGTTGGCTTTGAAGTATGGCATAAATAGCAAAGTGGTATATCCGCACTCTTTTAGGCATCGCTTCGCCAAGAATTTCCTTGCTAAATACAATGATATAGCTTTACTCGCGGATTTAATGGGACACGAAAGCATAGAAACGACACGCATTTACCTACGTAAAACAAGCATGGAACAACGACAGATTATAGATAGCGTTATTGATTGGTAAATAGCGCATAATA